>JADZCW010000018.1 GCA_020851395.1 Phycisphaeraceae bacterium | reverse complement strand
GTCCTGGCCCTCGACGACGGCCCCGACGCCCAGGCCTACCCCCCGGAAGTCGTCTTCCAGATCCAGGCCCAGGAGCCGCGCGACTACTTCACCGCCGCCGAGCTCCTGAACATCAACCAGTTCGACGCCCTGATCATCCAGCACGAGTTCGGCATCTTCGGCGGCTCCGACGGCCGCCACGTCCTGGGCCTCGCCCAGCACGCCCGCATGCCCGTCAGCGCCGTCCTGCACACCGTCCTCTCCGAGCCCTCCCCGGGCCAGCGACGCACCCTCCGCGACCTGGCCGAGCTCTGCGACCGCCTGGTCGTCATGAGCCGCACCGGCCTGGGCATCCTCGAAAAAACCTACAAAATCCCCCCCGATAAGCTCGCCTACATCCCCCACGGCATCCCCGACATGCCCCTGGTCGAGCCCGCCGAGGCCCAGAAGCAGCTCGGCCTCGAGGGCCGCAAGGTCCTGCTGACCTTCGGCCTGCTCTCACCCGGCAAGGGCATCGAGGTTGTTCTCAACGCCCTGCCCGCCATCGTCGAACGCCACCCCGACGTCCTCTACTGCATCGTCGGCGCCACCCACCCCCAGATCGTCCGCCGCGAGGGCCACGCCTACCGCGACGCCCTCGAGCAGCTCGTCGACCAGCTCGGCGTCCGCGACCACGTCCTGTTCCACAACCGCTTCGTCACCCGCCCCGAGCTGCACCGCTTCGTCTCCGCCGCCGACGTCTACGTCACCCCTTACCCCGGCCGCGAGCAGATCACCTCCGGCACCCTCAGCTACGCCATGGGCGCCGGCCGGCCCGTCGTCTCCACCCCCTACCGCTACGCCCAGGAGATGCTCGACCAGGACCGCGGCCTGCTCTTCGACTTCGGCAATGCCGCCGACCTCGCCCGCCAGGTCAACCGCCTCTTCAACAACCCCCAGCTCCGCCGCGACATCGGCCGCCGCGCCTATGACTTCACCCGCCCCATGTGCTGGGACCAGGTCGCCCGCGAGCACCTCGACCTCTTGCGCGGCATCGTGACCCACCGCGCCGCCGGCCGCATCCGCACGCCGGTTCCACGCCGACCCGAACGCGAGCCCGCCCACCTGCCCGAGGTCAGCCTCACCCACCTCAAGCGTCTGAGCGACGACACCGGCATCCTCCAGCACGCCATCTACGCCGCCCCCGACCGTCGCCACGGCTACTGCCTCGACGACAACGCCCGCGCCCTGATCGCCGCGCTGATGCATCACAACCTCGTCGGCGACGCGTCCATCCTCCCCCTGGCCGACCGCTACCTCTCCTTCGTCCACCACGCCCTGAACGAAAAGACCGGCCGGTTCCGCAACTTCATGACCTACGACCGCCACTGGCTCGAGGAAGCCGGCAGCCAGGACGTCCAGGGCCGCGCCGTCTGGTCTCTCGGCGTCGCCACCCACCTCGCCCCCCACCAGGCCGCCCTCCACCTGGCCGCACGACTCCTCCACCAAGCCCTCGGCGCCGCCGAAAATCTGACCTCCCCCCGCGCCATCGCCTTCGCCCTCGTCGGACTGCACGCCTACCTCCGCCGCTTCGGCGGCGACAGCCGCGTCCGACGAGCCCGCGAGACCCTCGCCGACCGACTCTTCGCCGGTTTCCAGACCGTGGCCACCGACGACTGGCCCTGGTGCGAGGAAACGCTGACCTACGACAACGCCAAGCTCCCCCACGCCCTGATCCTCAGCGGCCAGTGGCTCCCCTCACCGCCCATGGTCGAGCAGGGCCTGCGCTCGCTGCGCTGGCTGCTCGATCGCCAGATCAAACCCGACGGCTCCGTCAGCCTGATCGGCAACCACGGCTGGCTCGGACGCGACGGCTCACGCGCCCGCTTCGACCAGCAGCCCGTCGAGGTCATGGCCCTGATCGAGGCCTGCGCCGAGGCCTTCCGCTGCACACAGGACGAGTCCTGGCTCCTCGACGCCCGACGCTGCCTCCGCTGGTTCCTCGGCCGCAACGACGCCCACGCCGAGCTCTACGACTACCAGACCGGCGGATGCCGCGACGGCCTGCACGCCGACGGCCCCAACCTCAACCAGGGCGCCGAGTCCACCCTCGCCTGGCTGATCGCCCTGCTGACCCTCCACCAACTCGCCCGCGACGAGCAGCCCGCCGCCACCGACGAAACCCCGCCCAAGGAATCCCAGGTTGCCGGCGCCCTGACCGTCTCGTAATCCTTCCTGACCCCTTCCATCATTCCCCGCCTGGCAACGCCGACATGACCACCACCCAACCCGATCTGGCCGTCAAACGCCTTCCCATCCGCTTGGCCGGCGACGACTCACGCGTGATCTGCCTGCCCTTCCTCCCCGCCGGACACACCGGCGCCCAGCTCCTGCTCGACCGCCTCAGCGACCTGACCGAGGACCAGGTCGACCACGAGCTCGGACGCGTGATGCAGGATTTCTCCAGCCGCCACACCGACATCCGCCAGGTCTTCAGCCAGAACTTCCAGGCCGCCTGCGACCTCCTGGGCCTGCAGCGCGACTGGTCCAAAAACCGCCGACTCCTCGCCGGCGCCTACCTCACCATGGAGTACGCCATCGCCTCGGCCGCCCTGTTCAACCCCTCGATCGTCCCCGACCCGGACCAATCCGGCCTGACCAAGGGTTCGCTCCGCTTCATCATGAGCTTCCGCGCCACCGGCGAGGGCCATGTCTCCTCCATCGTCTTCCGCCGCGGCGTCATCGGCCGCAACCAGGGCTTCCGCATCGACCCCGCCCCCGAACTGATCAGCCGCGCCAGGCCCAAACCCGACCAGACCTTCCACCGCGACCTGTTCCTCCGCAAGCTCACCGAGCTACGCCTGCGCCCCGAGGGGCAAGAGCTGCTCCGCAACCTCCCTGAACGATTCAACCTCCAGCAGCTCCAGCAGGCCATCGAGTCCGCCCGCGCCGACCGCGCCCACGAGCCCTGGTTCCACGACGCCGTCGCCCTGATCCTCTGGCTCGCCCGCTCGAACTACCAGCTCCAGCTCGAGCCCGACCAGGACATCAGCAGCGTCGTCTTCTTCCCCCGCGGCGACAGCGAGTCCCGCGGCATCGAGGACCTGCGCCTTGTCCGCTTCGTCGACGACGACGGCTCAGCCACCTACTACGGCACCTACACCGCCTTCAACGGCCGACGCATCCTCCCCATGCTCCTCGAGACCGCCGACTTCCGCACCGTCAGCGTCCACACCCTCAACGGCGCCGCCGCCCAGAACAAGGGCATGGCCCTCTTCCCCCGACGCATCGACGGCCACTACGTCATGTGCGGCCGGATCGACGGCCAGAACCTCTACATCATGGTCTCCGACATGCCCCACTTCTGGGAGTCCGCCCAACTCCTGGCCCGCCCCAGCCAGGCCTGGGAGCTCTCGATCATCGGCAACTGCGGCTCGCCCATCGAGACCCCCGAGGGCTGGCTCCTCGTCACCCACGGCGTCGGACCCATGCGACGCTACTGCATCGGCGCCATGCTCCTGGACCTCGAGGACCCCACCAGGATCCGCGGCGCCCTCCGCCATCCCCTCCTGATGCCCCTCGAGAACGAACGCGAGGGCTACGTCCCCAACGTCGTCTACTCCTGCGGCTCGCTCGTCCACCGCGGCACGCTCTTCCTGCCCTACGCCATGTCCGACCTGGCCTGCGGCGTGGCGACCATCCGCCTCGATGAATTGCTCGATCACCTGCTGAGCTCCCCCGCCTAAAATCGCCGCGTCACACGACAAGAAAAAACCGCGGGCTCGCGCCCACGGCCTGGTTCTTAACGTCCCGATGACCCGACCGAGCCTTACGTGCTCTCGGCCCCGCTCTCGGCCAGCTTGGGCGTCTCTTCCTTCGCCGGCGGCGTGGGCAGGTCCACCACGTCGAAGACCAGGGCTTCACGGTCCTCGGCCTTGCGGATCCGAAGCACCTTGCCCGGCCGAAGCTCCCCACGCAGGATCGCCTCGCTCAGCGGGTCCTCGACGTTCTGCTCGAGCGCCCGACGCAGCGGACGAGCGCCGAAGTCCGGGTTGTAGCCCTTGTCGATCAGGTAATCCTTGGCGCTGTCCTCGAGCTCGAGCTTCATCTCCTGCGCCTCGAGCCGCTGGTGCACCTTCCGCAGCTCGTACTCCACGATCGTCACCAGGTCCGCCTTGCTCAGCTGCCGGAACACGATCACGTCGTCGAGCCGGTTGATGAACTCCGGCCGGAAGTACCGCTCGATCTCCGAGTTGAGCGTCTGCTTGATCTTCTGGTAGTCGGACTCCTCGTTGGTCTTGGCGAAGCCGAAGCCGCCCCGGCTCTTGATCAGGTCCGCGCCGATGTTGCTGGTCATGATCAGGATCACGTTGCGGAAGTCCACGTGCCGCCCGAACGAGTCGGTCAGCTGACCTTCCTCCATGATCTGCAGCAGCATGTTGAACACGTCCGGGTGCGCCTTCTCGATCTCGTCCAGCAGCACCACCGAGTAGGGCTTGCGGCGGATCTGCTCCGTCAACTGCCCGCCCTCCTCGTACCCGACGTAACCAGGCGGCGCGCCGATCAGCCGGCTGACGTTGTGCTTCTCCATGTACTCGCTCATGTCGATCCGGATCAGCGCGTCGGCATTGCCGAACATGAACTCCGTCAGCGACTTGGCCAGCAGCGTCTTGCCCACGCCCGACGGGCCCACGAAGATGAACGACCCCATCGGCCGCCTCGGGTCCTTAAGCCCCGACCGCGCCCGGCGGATGGCCTTGGCCACCGCCTGGATCGCCTCGTTCTGGCTGACGACCATCTTGTGCAGCTCTTCCTCGAGCTTGAGCAGCCGCTCGCTCTCAGCCTTCTCCAGACGCGTCAGCGGGATGCCCGTCATCTTGCTGACCACCTCGGCGACGACTTCCTCGTCCACCACGCCGTCAACCTCGCTGGCCTTGTTCTTCCAGTCCTTCTGGATCTGCTCCTTCTTCCGACGCAGGTTCTCCGCCTGATCGCGCAGCTCGGCCGCCCGCTCGTAGTCCGCGGCCTTGACGGCCTCGTCCTTCTCGATGCTCAGACGCTCGATCTGCTCCTCGATCTCCGCCAGGTCCGGCGGCTTGCTCATGTTCCGCAGCCGCACCCGGGCCCCGGCCTCGTCGATCACGTCGATGCTCTTGTCCGGCTGCACCCGGCCCGTGATGTACCGCGTGCTGATCTCCACCGCCGCACGGATCGCCCCGTCGGTGATCCGCACCCGGTGGTGAGCCTCGTACCGGTCGCGCAGGCCCTTGAGGATCTGCACCGTCTCTTCCTTGCTCGGCGGCTCGACCATGATCGTCTGGAACCGCCGCTCCAACGCCCCATCCTTCTCGATGTACTTGCGGTACTCGTCGAGCGTCGTGGCCCCGATGCACTGGATCTCGCCGCGCGACAGCGCCGGCTTGAGCACGTTCGACGCGTCGATCGCGCCCTCCGCGCCGCCTGCCCCGACCAGCGTGTGCAGCTCGTCGATGAACAGCAGCACGTTCTTGGCCCGCCGCACCTCGTTCATCACCGCCTTGATCCGCTCCTCGAACTGCCCGCGGTACTTCGTCCCCGCGACCATCATCGCCAGGTCCAGCACCACGATCCGCCGATCCGCCAAGAGCTCGGGCACCTCGTTGCCGACGATCTTCTGGGCCAGGCCCTCGACGATCGCCGTCTTGCCCACGCCCGCCTCACCGAGCAGCACGGGGTTGTTCTTCGTCCGCCGGCAGAGGATCTGCACCAGACGCTCGATCTCCTTGGTCCGCCCGATCACCGGGTCCAGGGCGCCCTCGGTCGCCAATTCCGTCAGGTCGCGCCCGAAGCTGTCGAGCGCCGGCGTCTTGCTCTTGCCGCCCTTGGGCGCGGGACCTTCACCCGGCGCCCCGCCGCCCGCCGCCGGCCCGGACTGCACTTCCTCGCTCTCGGCCCCGGCCCCGAGCAGGTTCAGCACCTCCGTGCGGACCTCCTCGAGCTTCAGGCCCAGATTCATCAGCACCTGCGCCGCCACGCCCTCGTGCTCACGCAATAGGCCAAGCAAGAGGTGCTCCGTCCCGACATAGTTGTGGTTGAGGTTCCGAGCCTCCTCGATGGCGTACTCGATCACCTTCTTGGCGCGCGGCGTCTGGGGCAGCCGGCCCATGGTCACCGTGTCCGGCCCGCTCTTGACCAGCTTCTCGACCTCCAGACGCACCTTCCGCAGGTCCACGTCGAGGTTCTTCAGGACGTTGGCGCCCACCCCCGAGCCCTCCTTGACCAGGCCCAGCAGGATGTGCTCCGTCCCGATGTATTCGTGATTAAAACGCTGAGCCTCCTGGTTGGCCATCGCCATCACCTTGCGGGCTCGTTCGGTAAAGCGTTCAAACATAATGG
>JADZCW010000017.1 GCA_020851395.1 Phycisphaeraceae bacterium | reverse complement strand
CTGCTGGCTGACGAACGCATGGAGAAGCAGGATCGCTGGTACATCTTCGACGGCCGTTGGCTCGTCGAACGCCTCGACGACCGCAAGCAGTTCATCGGCCAGGAGGTTGAGCCTCCCCCCGGAAGTACGTCTCCAACCGCCGAGAATGCTCCCGGGGGTGGTGTTGACCCGCTGGCGATGGGGCAGGGGCCCTTCGTCGTGCCCATCAGCCCGGACAAGGATCGCATTCTTTCCCGCTACGAGGTCGTTGTGGTGCCGGCGGCCGAGGACGATCCGCCCAACTCGCTGCACCTGCGTCTGACGCCGCGCCAGGGCCAACGCATCTCGTTCACCAGCGTCGACCTCTGGTACGACCGGGAGACCCTCATGCCCCAGCGGGTGCAGACGATTGACGACTCGGAGAACCAGTCGATCGTGAAGCTGAGCAAGGTCGAGGTGAATCCCAATGTCGCGGACGATCTCTTCAGCACCGCGCCGCCGCAGGAGCGCGGGTGGGACGTCCAGCTCTCGCCCTGGGAGGAGAAGCCAACCTCGCCGGCCGTGATCCCGCCTTCCGAGCATCCCTGATCACCCGCACGAGCCCCACATGCCCCTGGACATCGACCGAGACTGGACCGACGAGTTCCCCATCCTCCAACAGATGGCGTTCTTCAACCACGCCGGCGTGGCGCCGATCAGCGGCCGCGCGGCGCGGGCGATGCGGGATTACGTCCAGCAGGCCACGGACAAGGCCTACGTCGGCTCGGGCTGGTACGCCCGGGCGGACAAGATCCGCGAAATGGCGGCCCGCCTGATCGGGGCCCGGAGCGGGTGGGAGATCGCCTTTGTCTCGAACACCTCCAGCGGCCTGTCGCTGGTGGCCAAGGGGATGCGCTGGCAGCCGGGCGATGAGGTGGTCATCACCAACATCGAGTTCCCCGCCAACCGTTACCCCTGGGTGGACCTCAAGCACCAAGGTGTCAAGGTCGTCGAGGTTGAGCGCCGGCCCGACGGCTCGATCGACCCCGAGGACCTGCACGAGGCGGTGACGAATCACACGCGCGTCGTAGCGATCTCGCACGTGCAGTTCGCGTCGGGGCAGCGGATGGACCTGCGGGCGATCTCTGATCTTGTCCACCAGGCCCGCGGCTACCTCTGTGTCGACGCCATCCAGAGCGTCGGGGCGATGCCGGTGGACGTGCGGGCCCTGGGCATCGACTTCCTCGCGGCCGACGGGCACAAGTGGCTGCTGGGGCCGGAGGGGGCGGGGATCTTCTACTGCCGGCAGGAATTGATCGAGGACCTGCACCCCGGCGTCGTGGGCTGGCGGAACATGGTCGACGCCCAGGACTACCTGAATTACCGGTATGACTTCCGGGGCGACGCGGTGCGCTTTGAGCCGGGCAGCCTGAACATCCCGGGCGTTCTGGCGCTGGGCGCGAGCATCGAGATGTTCCTGGAGCTGGGCATGGAGGCTGTTTGGCGGAGGATCGAGGGCCTGACGACGCGCCTGTGCGACGGCCTTTCCGCCAAGGGCTACCACGTGATCAGCCCCCGCGGGGATCCCAGGCAGCGCAGCGGCATCGTCGTCTTCGAGCCCGCGGCCGAGGCCGGTAAGCCCGCCCCGGCGAAGATCGTGGCCGATCTGGAGAAGCAGGGGATCATCATCGTCCTGCGCGACGGCCGGTTGCGCGCCAGCCCGCACTTCTACAACACCCTCCAGCAGATCGACCAGCTCATCCACGCCCTGCCCTGATCGCTACACTCTCTAGCCATGCGTCTAGTCCTCCTGGGATCCGGTGAGTTTGGCCTGCCGACGTTTAAGTCGCTGCGATCGGCCCATGAGGTGCTGATGGTGGTGACGCAACCGGATCGGCCCGCCGGCCGGCATCGCCAGCTGACGCCGACGCCGGTCGGCCAGTGGGCGGCGGAGCAGGCCCTGCCCGTCATCAAACCTTCGGACATCAACGCTCCTGCGATTGTTGGGCAAATCGCCGCGCTGCGGCCCGACGCGGCCGTGGTAATCGCCTTCGGCCAGAAGCTCGGGTCGGCGCTGATCGCGGCGCTGGGCCGATTGGCCGTGAATCTGCACGCCTCGCTGCTGCCGAAGTACCGCGGGGCGGCGCCGATCAATTGGGCGATCCTGCGCGGCGAAACGCAGACGGGCGTGTCGGTGATCTCGCTGGCTGACCGCATGGACGCCGGCCTGATCTATGCCCAGGCCGCCACGCCCATCGGCCCGACCGAGACGGCCGGCGAGCTGCATGATCGACTGGCTGAGATGGGCCCCGCGGCGATAGGGGGGGTGCTCGACGCGCTGGTCCGTGGCACCCTGACCAGCCATCTCCAGGACGAATCGCAAGCGACCAAGGCCCCCAAGCTCAGCCGCGCCGACGGGGTCGTGTCGTTCGCCGCGACGAGCGACGAGGTCTGTCGCCGAATCCACGGTCTGACGCCATGGCCCGGCGTCGAGGTGATCTGGACGCCCGAGCGACCGACGGGTGCGGCCGGCCAGCGACTCAAGCTTCTTAGAGCCGAACCTTACCGAGGCCCCTGGCCCCTGCCCCCCGCCGCGTGGGCACCCGTTGCGCCCGCCGACTCGTCTGGATCAAGCGGTGTGATCGCGGGCGACCCGGAAGATCCGCTGTGGTCGCGCCGTGCAACCGATGCATCGCCGGCCAGGGGTGGTTCCGAGCAGCCGCGTCTGCTTGGAGGCGGTCGTCTGGTGACCACGCAGGATGGCGCCGTCCGCCTGCTCGAAGTGCAACTGCCCGGCGGTCGGGCGATGAAGGTCCCTGAGTTCACGCGTGGCCACGATCTGCGGCCCGGAGATCGGCTCGGACATGCCGACACGTGACGGGGACGGACGTGCGGGGATTTCAACTTCTGCCTCAATACAGACATTTTGTTTCTGGCTGGCCTGACGCCGTCTCAGGCCTCGGTGATTCAAGCACTTAGACGGAGCCAACGCACCTGAGCCGTGGACGACGAAGAAAGTGTCACCCCCTGCGCGGCTTTTCGCTTTACCCATCTCTCCCACACTCGTACGGTTCATTGAGAAGCGTCAGCCGAGCGACGCGCCCGAACGTGGGCCCGATCGGCCGACCCAATTACGGCTGAAGTTCCCCGCAAGCCCCTAACTCCACGAAAGGTGGCGGTCATGTGGCACGCATCCACCCATCCTCGAAACCAACGGGCCGGCTTCACCCTGATCGAGTTGCTGGTGGTCATCAGCATCATCGCCCTGCTGATCGGAATCCTGCTGCCGTCGCTGGGCCAGGCGAGACTGGCCGCCCAGAAGGCCAAGTGCCAGGCCGACGCCCGCGGACTGACCGTGGCCCTGATCAACTACGCCGCAGCCAATCAGAACATCGGGACGCCCGATGAACGCAGGCCGGCGTACAAGCGAGGCGCCAACGGCACGAAAACGCCGACGAACGACTACGACCAGTGGGTGACGAATGCGGTCAACATGAAGTGGGAGGACCGCAGCCTGTCGTGGCTGAGCTTCCTCGAGGGCAAGTACGTCGAGACCTACGGCGACGACGGCGTGATCGAGTCGCTGGACTGCCCCGTGGTCGACGACCATCGCCGCCAGACCACCAAGCAGGGCAGCCATTACAACTGGGGCACGGACTACGTGATCAACACGTTCGGCATGAACGCCTCGCTCGAGCGGGCGGAGGAACCGTCGCGCAACGTCTACGTGGCCGAGCCGAACATGGACCGCGCGGCCGTCAACCTCTTCGTGCTCTCGGTCGAGCCTGGGACCTTCGGCGCGACGCGTGACGACCTCGAGCAGCAGAAGACCGGGTCGCTGTCGTTCGGGTTTGTCGACGGTCACGCCAGCCGTGTGTCGATCCCCGACACGGGCGAGACGGTGCCGGAGCGCACCAAGGCGATCCTGCTCGACGCGTCCTACCCCGACCTGGCATTGAGCCTGGGCTCACCGCCGAAGTCGATAGCTGGGGCCTACAGCAACGTGATGTGGTGGCACAAGGGCAACGTCCGGGGCACGACATCCGATGCGGACCTGACCACCATCGTCCAGCAGCCGCCGAATGAACTGACCGCCGCCCGCAAGGGCACGCCCAGTCCGCTCAAGTGATTCGTCCGAAACGTCTCTGACTTTCCCTCCCTCCTGGCGACGCCGCGTGGTTCACCCCCTGCCACGCGGCGTCGCTACATACGGTCAGAGATAAGCAACCTAACCGTTTTCGCATCGATCATGCGAGGCCATCCGCTGAACGCTCGCCATGGAAGGTCGTCGGTGGGGCATGAGAAGGGGCCCGGCTTTTTTCCCAAATGGCTGTTTTAGTTGCTCTCATCAGTGATGGTCGCAAGTATTTGTTCTTTGGTGCTTTATGATGGATCGATCGGGTTATGATTTTGGATGCCAGGGGGGCAGGTTTGTTTTCGGGACGCAAGCATTGCGTCGAGCTGACGGGGCTACTAGACTTCCCTGGTAGGAGTGACTAGTCGTCGTGGTATGTATTGTCAGCCATGCCTTTAAGGCTCCTCGCTGCGGGACTACATGGGCACGACAGCCTGATAGGTCTGTATGAGGAAAGGTGGTCATTATGCGTCAGACATCCGTTCGGCCGCGGAGCACGGAAACGGGCTTCACCCTGATCGAACTGCTGGTGGTCATCACGATCATCGCGTTGCTGATCGGCATCCTGCTGCCGTCG
>JADZCW010000016.1 GCA_020851395.1 Phycisphaeraceae bacterium | reverse complement strand
CGTCGCCCCGGCGGCACGGGCCGTGTTGTTATGATGATAGGGTGCTGACACACCGCATCATTCCGTGCCTGGACGTGATGGCCGGCCGCGTGGTCAAGGGAGTCAACTTCCTGGGCCTGCGCGACGCGGGCGATCCCGTGGAGATCGCCCGGCAGTACGACCGGCAGGGCGCCGACGAGCTGGTTTTCCTGGACATCACCGCCAGCCACGAGGGCCGGGGCATCATGCTCGACGTGGTCCGCCGGGTGGCGGAGCAGTGCTTCATGCCCTTCACCGTCGGCGGGGGCATCCGGACCATCGACGACGTCACGGCCCTGATCCAGGCCGGGGCGGAGAAAGTCAGCATCAACACCGCGGCGGTGGTCGATCCGGACATCGTCAGCCAGACGGCCCGGCGGTTCGGCCGCTGCGCCACGGTGGTCAACATCGATCCCAAACGAGTGGTCCGCGAGGGCAAGACGGTCTTCGAAGTTCACACCCACGGCGGCCGGCGGCCCACGGGGCTCGAGGCGGTGGCCTGGGCCAAGGAGGTCGTCCGCCGGGGGGCGGGCGAGATCGTGCTGACGAGCATGGACGCCGACGGGACCAAGGATGGCTACGACCTGGAGATGACCGCGGCGGTGTCGGCGGCGGTGGACGTGCCCGTGGTCGCCTCGGGCGGGTGCGGCAGCCCCGAGCACATCCGCCAGGTGCTCACCAAGACGCGGGCCGACGCCGCGTTGGTGGCGAGCATTTTCCACTATGGTCAGTACACCATCGAAGAAACGAAAAAATACTTGGCGCAGCGCCAAGTCCCGGTACGCTTAGTGGCATAATCGCCCCCCACCCCCCGCCCCCGGTCGCGGACCGCGGCGCAGGGGCGGACGGGTCGGCGTATCCCAACCGCCCGAAAGTCGCGCATCATGGCCCAGCAAGACTCAGCCCCGGACGCCACGCCCGCCGGCCCGACTCAGCCCCGCCACGGCGGGCTCACACTCATGGACACACCGCTGCGCCGCTACTTCGATGCGGCGGTGAATTACGGCGCATCGGACCTGATCGTGCGCGCCCTGCAGCCGCCGCGCATCCGGCTGCGCGGCCGGCTCCAGGCGCTGCGGGCTGAGCCCGTCTCGGACGAGGTCTTCGAGCAGTGGGTCGATTCGAGCCTGAGCCCGGCCCAGCGCCGCCAGCTCGAGGTCGAGGGCTCGGTCGACCTGAGCGTGGCGGCCGGCACGGCCAGGCGCTTCCGCGTCAACATCTTCCGCACCCGCGGGCAGACGGCCATCGCCGCACGCCTGCTCCAGAGCGAGGACCTGACCTTCGAGAAGCTCCACCTGCCGCCGGTCTTCGAGACCATCTGCCGGTACGAGCAGGGGCTGGTGCTGATCAGCGGCATCACCGGCTCGGGCAAGAGCACGACGATCGCCGCCATGCTCGAGGCCATCAACCACCAGCGGGCCTGCCACATCGTCACGCTCGAGGACCCGATCGAGTACCTGCTGGTCGACGACAAGGCCATGATCCACCAGCGTGAGATCGGCCCGGACGTGCAGAGCTTCGAGATCGGGCTGCGGGCGCTGTTGCGCGAGAACCCGGACGTGGTGCTGATCGGGGAGATGCGCGACCGGGTGACGATGGAGGCGGCGCTGCAGGCGGCCGAGACGGGCCACCTGGTCTTCGGCACGCTGCACGCCCCGTCGACGTCGGGGATGTTCGCCCGCATCTACGAGCTGTTCGCCCCGGAGTACCGCCCGGCGATCCGGAACATGCTCGCCGGCCAGATGCGGGCCTTCATCTGCCAGCGTCTGCTGCCGACGATCCGCGAGGACCTGCACCGGGTGCCCGCCGTCGAGGTGCTGCTCCAGTGCCCGCCGGCGCGCAAGGCCATCCTCGACGGCCGCGAGCACGAGCTGGACGAGGTCATCAAGGCCCAGCGTCAGTCGGGCATGCAGACGATGACCGACAGCCTTGTGGACCTGGTGGAGAAGGAATACATTCACCCCCGCACGGCCGAGGCGGCGGCGCCGTCGGTCGAAGAGCTTCGCATGCGGATGCGGGGGATCGTATCATGAAAGTTGTGCCACCCGGCGCCCGTGCGGGGCGGATCGGCCGGCGGTGCGGCGAGGGCCAGGATCACCCCCGCGGAGGTTGACATGATGCCGATACTGGCCCAGGCGGAGTCGGTGTTCCTGCTGAGCTTTGTCAAGCCGGTGATCGTGCTGCTGCTGCTGCTGGGCTGGGCGCGACTGTTCGCCATGGTCGATCAGGACCTGGACTATTACCTGCTGCCGAAGTGGATGTGGCACCCGGGGCTGATGGGCGTGGCGTTGCTGGCGTTCTGGCTGCTGCTGATCACGCCCTTTTTCATCCTGGGGCTGCTCGTGGCGATCATCCTGCTCGGCGGAGGGTTCGTGGCCTACGCCACCTTCCGCAACCCGCGGGTGCCCGAGCCGGCCCGCTGGCGGATCTCGATCGACCGGCTGCGCGGCATGGTCGGGCAGATCCAGTACGCCCAGGTGCAGAAGCGGGCCACCGTCGCCTTCATCGCGGCCGACAGCACCCGCAAGGACGTGCCCGCCCCCAACACTCCCCTGGGCGAGGCCCACGCCAAGCTCGAGGAGCTGATCGACTTCGCCCTGCCCCGTGGGGCGGACCGGATCGACCTGGTCGTCAGCGCCCAGAAGGCCCGGGCGAGCGTGATGGTCGACGGCTTCTCCTACGAGCAGCCCGACCTGCCGCCCAAGGCCGCGATGACGCTGGTCAACTACCTCAAGACCAACGCCCGCATGGACACCGAGGACCTGCGGAAGAAGCAGCAGGGCGACGTGACCATCGAGTCCGTGGACAAGGGCAGGCACGTGCTGGCCCTGGTCACCCAGGGCTCGCCGACGGAGCTGCGGCTGACGGCGCACATCGACCCGGCCAAGCTCTCGGCCCGCGGGCTGGACCAGCTCGGGCTGTTGTCGGCCCAGAGGCAGGTGCTCGAGCCCGTGATGGGCCAGGTCGGCGGCCTGGTGCTGATCTCCGCCCCTCCGAGCGAGGGGCTGACCACCACGCTCTACTGCATGCTCCACCTGCACGACCCCTACCTGCACAACGTCACGACCCTCGAGGACGAGATCGCGTATCAGGTCGAGGGCGTCGAGCATCAGGTGGTCGAGCCCGGGACGGAGAACGCACAGTTGGCTCGCAGGGTCACGGCCACGCTCCGCCGGTCGCCGCAGGTGCTGCTGATCGGCCGGCCGCTGAGCCCCGAGGTGGCCAAGGCCCTGGTGCACGAGGCCCGCTCGGTCCGCGTCTACGCCGGCGTGCAGCAGCCCGACGCCTTCGGCGCGCTGGCGGCGATGGTCAAGATGATCGGCGAGCCGCAGACCGCCGCCGCGGCCATGACCGCCGTCATCGCCCAGCGCCTCGCCCGCACGCTCTGCAAGACCTGCCGCCAGGCCTACCGGCCCGACGCCGAGGCTTTGCGCAAGCTCAACCTCCCCCCCGAGCGCGTCGGGCAGCTCTACAAGGCCTCGGGCAAGGTCACCGTCAACAACCGGCAGATCGTCTGCCCCGACTGCGCGGGGATGGGGTATCGCGGTCGGCTGGCCATCTTCGAGGTCATGACCCTCGACGACCAGGCCCGCGTCTACATCAGCCAGGGGCAGATGGACCAGCTCCGCGCGTACCTTCGCAAGCAGCAGAAGATGATCTGGCTCCAGGAGGCGGCCCTGTCCAAGGTCATCGACGGCTCGACCTCCATCGGCGAGGTCAACCGCGTGCTCACCGGCGTCCGGCCCGCCCCCGGCGGAGTGGTCTGATCCGCCTTCGCGTCGCCTCGAACGCGAGGCGCCCCTCCCGTTCGGCAAAGGATCCCGACATGCTGGTCAATCTCTTCGTGATCGTGTTCCTGATCCTGATGGCCTACGTCTGGGCGGTGTTCCACGGCTTCTTCCCGGCGCTGGTCCATCTCGTGGGCGTCATCGCCATCGGCGCCATCGCCCTGGCGATCTGGGAGCCGATCACCGTCCATTTCCTGCTCAACCCCCTGCAGAGCTACGCCTGGGGACTGGGGCTGCTGCTGCCGATCCTATTGCTGACGTTGATGCTGCGGGCGCTGATGGCCAACTTCCTCTCCCGCGGGGTGTCGATGATGAACTGGCTGGACAACATCGGCGGCGGGCTGTGCGGGCTGGGGGCGGGGATCGTGATGAGCGGCCTGGTGATGATCGGCTCGGGCTTCATGCCGATGCCGATCAACGCGTTCGGCCTGCAGCGCGTGACGATCACCGACGCGGGAAGGGTCGAGCCGGTGGCCTCGAACCTGTGGATCCCCGTCGACCGCATGGCCGCGTCGCTCTTCAACCGACTCTCCGGCGGTGCCTTCAGCACCGGCACGCCGCTGCGCGACTACCTGCCCCGGCTCGATGAGCAGCCGTCGATGTTCCGTCTGCGGCCGACGTTCCAGAGCAATTTCCTGGCCTGGCCGGGCAACATCGAGGTCCAGGACATGCTCGAGCCCAAGACCTTCCCCCAGGGGCTCGATCCCCAGATCCTCGCCGCCCTGGGCCCTGAGGCACGCGACGGGGAGCACCGGCTGATCATCGTCCAGGCGCGTCTGCGGCGGACCGAGGACATCCGTGACAGCGATGAGGTCACCCGCTTCAGTCCCAACCAGGTGCAGGTCATCGCCTGGCGCGGCGACGACTCGCCGCAGGCCCGTAACTACACGCCGGTGGCGGCCGTTCAGCCGACGCCCGAGGCCACGGCCGAGTTCCTGGCCCTGGCGGGCATGCCCGCGGCCGAGCGCGAGATCCGTAAGAAGAAGCTCGAGGAGGCCGGCAAGGAGGCCCGGCGCTTTGCCGCCTTCGACAGCCCCGGCGCCACGCTCGCCGAATCCGCCCGTGAGGCCCAGGTCGCCTGGGTCTACGTGATCCCGGCCGACCGCGAGGCGAAGTTCCTGCTCGTCCGCCGGCTGCGCCAGGACCTGCCGCGGGCCACCATCGTCCCGCCCGATCGGATCATCGCCGCTCTGGGCACGCCGCCCCCGCCGCCGGAGACACCCGAGCAGGCCCAGGCCCGGGAGCTGACCGAGGTGCAGTTCACCAGCGCCCTGCCCGACCCGATCAGCACCGAATCGGGCGGCCAGCTTGATTTCCAGGGCGGCCAGCTCGTCAGCGGCGACCAGCTCGTGGCCAAGCCGGACGAACCGGTCAGCGCCCTGTCGCAGGTGACCAGCTTCGCCGTGCCCAAGGGCAAGGTCGTGGTGCGTGCCAAGGTGGTGTTCAAGGTGGCCCAGTCCTGGATCGGCCAGCAGGTCCAGCGGGCCGCGATGCTCGGGCCGCTCGTGCTCACCGGCAGCCGCGAGTCCTACGAGCCGACCGGCTTCGTCCTGCGCAAGGCCAACGGGGACCAGCAGATCAAGTTCGACCCCGAGGCGACGATCCGCTCGGCGAGCCTCATCCCGCTGACCCAGCTCGGGGAGGAGGACACGCTCTACATCTACTACCTGGTCACCCCCGGCGATGAACTGAGGGAGGTCCGACTCGGGCAGCGGAAGCTGCTGGAGGTCAAGCAGGCCGTGCCGGCGGCGAAGTGACCGGCGGTGGAAGACCGTGGATCGGCGGGGGCGGGAGCCGGTGGGCCGAGGATGAAGTCATGACCACGCAAGTCAAGACGCCGCAGCCGGCGAGTCTGGCCGGCCGGCGGGTGGTGGTGATGGGGCTCGGACGGTTCGGCGGGGGTATCGGCGTCACGCGCTTCCTCGCCGGCCAGGGCGCCCGCGTGCTCGTGACCGACCGGGCCAAGGAACAGGAACTGACGCAGAGCCTCGCGGCGATCGCCGATTGCTCGGCCGAGCTGCGCCTGGGCGAGCACCGTGAGTCGGACTTCACCACGGCGGACCTGGTCATCGCCAGCCCGGCCGTGCCGCTGCACACCGATCCCTATCTGCAGGCCGCGCGACGCGCCGACGTGCCGATCACCAGCGAGATCCGCCTGCTCGTCGAACGCCTGCCGGACCGCACGAAGGTCGTCGGCGTCACCGGCTCGGCCGGCAAATCAACCACCACGGCCATGATCGGCCACGCCCTAGTCTCGGCTTATGGGGCCGGCCGAGTGCACGTCGGCGGCAACCTCGGCGGGTCACTGCTAGAACGCGTCGAGACGATCGGGCCTGACGACCTGATCGTGCTCGAACTCTCGAGCTTCATGCTCGAGCACCTCGCCCCGGCGCGCTGGTCGCCCGGGGTGGCCGTGGTGACGAACATCACGCCCAACCACCTGGACTGGCACGGCTGCTTCGAGGCGTACGCCGCGGCCAAGCGGGTGATCCTCGACCACCAGACCGCCGACGACGCCGCGGTGCTCGGGCCGGGCCTGGGGCAGATGCCCGTGCATGCCGGCCGCGTCGTGCGCGTCGAGCGGCCGCCGACCCCGTCGCTGGCCCTGCTTCTCCCTGGGGGGCACAACCAGCTCAACGCCGCGGTCGCCCTGGCGGCGGTGGGCATGCTCGGGGCGGATCGGGACGCCGCGGCCAAGGCTCTGGCTGAGTTCGCGGGCCTGCCGCACCGCCTGCAGATGGCCGTCGAGCACGAGGGCGTCCGCTACTACAACGACTCCAAGGCCACCACGCCCGAGGCGACGATGCTCGCCCTCGAGAGTTTTGAGCCCGGCGTCGCGCACCTGATCCTCGGGGGGTACGACAAGGGCTCGGACTTCACGGAGCTGGCCCAAAAGGCGGCCAAGCACGCCCAGGCGGTCTACACCCTCGGGCTGACCGGCCCGAAGATCGCCGACCTGGTCGAGAAAGCAGGCGGGACGGTCGTCCGCTGCGGCAACCTCGAGAAGGCGGTGATCGAGATCGTCGGCCGGGTGCATCGCGACGACGTGGTGCTGCTGAGCACAGCCAGCGCGTCGTGGGACCAGTTCACCAACTATGAGCAGCGCGGCGCGGCCTTCATTGAGCTGGTCCTGCGCTACACCGGCGAGGGCTCGCCGATCCCGAAAGAAAAACCCCGGCCGTGAGCCGGGGCGGATGATCACGGCAGTCCCGGGCAATCAGGTTATCGCCCGCAGCTTGGCGATGCGTTTCTCGGTCGGCGGGTGGGTCGAGAAGAGGCCGGCCAGGGTCTCGCCGGCGCTCAGCGGCTGGACGATGAACATATGGCTCTGGGCGGGCATCTCGCCGTGCAGGGGGATGCGTTTGGCCATGGCGTCAAGCTTGGCCAGGGCGTTGGCCAGGCCGTGGGGCGTGCCGGCGATGCGGGCGCCGTCGGCGTCGGCGACGTACTCGCGGCTGCGGCTGATGGCCATCTGGATGATGGCCGCGGCGATCGGGGCGGTGATCAGCAGAAGGAGGCCCACCAGCGGGTTGCCGCCCTCGCGGCTGTTCGACCCGCCCAGCCCGCCGAACCAGAAGGCCATGTAGCCGAGCATGCTCAGGGCCCCGGCGATGGTGGCCGCGACGGTGCTGGTCAGCGTGTCGCGGTTCTTGACGTGGGCCAGCTCGTGGGCCATGACGCCCTCGAGCTCGTCGTAGCTGAGCAGCCGCAGGGCCCCCTGCGTGACGGCGACGGCCGCGTGGCGCGGGCTGCGCCCGGTGGCGAAGGCGTTGGGCGCTTCCTGCGGACAGACGTAGACGCGCGGCATGGGCAGTCCCGCGTTCTGCGACAGCCGGCGGATCATCGTCACCAGGTCCGGGGCGCTGCGCTCGTCGACCTCCTGCCCGCGCATCGAGGCGATGGCGATCTTGTCGCTGAAGAAGAAGGCCGCGATGTTGGTCATCCCGCCGAAGATGAACGCGAAGATGAGCCCCTGCTGGCCGAACTGCGCGCCGACCAGCAGGATCAGGCCAAACAGCCCGC
Source organism: Phycisphaeraceae bacterium (assembly GCA_020851395.1). Taxonomy (GTDB): domain Bacteria; phylum Planctomycetota; class Phycisphaerae; order Phycisphaerales; family Phycisphaeraceae; genus JADZCW01. Next base: position 19,350 of record JADZCW010000016.1, on the reverse strand, counting down.
CCAGCAGCAGCGCGGTCTTGGTGTTGTTGATTAGGCGCGTCATGGACAGTCTCCGGTGATGAGGGTTTTGGGTTAAGACCTCGGGGTGTTCATCCGGTCAGGTAACTGTACGCAAGACCGCTGCCGGGGTTTGAAAATCGGTGGCGCGAAGCCTGCTCACTGCTGGTTGTGTTGGGTATTGTGGAATATCAACTTACGGGAGCACGGACCTTCCCCGGCTCTGGGCGCGTGTGCCTGCCGACGGCTGCCGGGCTGTCCAGCATGCCCGAATGGCAGGTCGGCGGTTCGCTGACTGAGGTTACTCAACGCGCAGGACCAGCAGGGTGCGGTCGTCGCCGGCGGGCCGGCCCGCCTGGTGACGAATCAGGGCCTGCTCAACCTCATGCACCACGTCACGTGGTGAGCTATCGATCCTCGTCAGCAGGGTCGCGAGCGCCTCTTCGCCGAAGTCGCGGCCGTCGGGGCTGCGGGCATCGACGACGCCGTCGGTGAACATCAGCACCGTCTGGCCGGGCTCGAGGGCGTGCGTGGCCTGCTGGAAGTTGTCGTGCTCGAAAATGCCCAGGGGGAATGTGGCCGCCTGGTCGAGGCGCGTCACCTGGCCGTCGCGGTGGCGGAGCATCGGCGCGGGGTGGCCGGCCCGGCTGTAGGTCAGGCGGCGATTCACGGGGTCGTAGCCGGAGAGGAAGGCGGTGACGAAGGTGTTCTCGATCCGCTTGGCCAGGAGGTGATCGTTGGCGAAGCGGAGATAGTCGCCCGGCCCGCCGACGCCCGGCGGCGTAGCGTAGAGGATCGCGTGCATCATGGCCATCACCACCGCCGAGGCCGGGCCGTGCCCCGCCACGTCGGCGATGAAGAGCCCCCACAGCAGAGCGCCTCCCGCCGGGGCCAGCGGCACGACGTCGAACAGGTCCCCGCCGGCCTGGTCGAAGGTGTGGTAGCTCGAGGCCATCGTGAGCCCAGGAAGCTGGGGCAGCTTGGCGGGGATCAGGGCACGCTGGATGTCGGCGATCCGCTGGACCTCGCGCTCGATGGCCGCGTTGGCCTGGGCGAGCTGGCGGGCCAGGAGCGTCATGCGGACGGTGCCGCCGACGAGGTTGCCGCGCAGGATCGCCTCCTCGAGGTCGTGGACCGTGAAAGCGTTCGGCTCACGCCGCACGGTGACCGCCCAGTTGAGCGCCCGGCCCTGGTCGAACAGCGGCACAGCCATGAGCGACCCGAAGCCCGCCAGCGCGTCGCCGAGCACGGGATCGTTCCGGGGGTCGAGGTTGTGAATCACCTTGGGCTGCCCGTCGGCGATGATCTGCCCGAGCAAGCCGCCCCGCCGCACGGGGAGGTCCCCCCAGTGGCCCCAGGGGTCGCTGGCGGTCATGTTCGACCAGTCGGCATTCAGGAGCAGCCGGGTGATCTTGTAAGACCCCGGCTCGAGCCCCCGCACGGACAGTGAGATGTAGCCCGACGAGCCGTAGAGCTCGCGCATCCCGCGCGAGAATACGCCCAGGACCTCCTGCGGCCCGCCGGCGAGGCTGAGGTTGCGCACCAGCTCAAGCATGGCCGGCACACGCGAATCGGATGGAACGGCTAGCGGCTGCATCACGTCGCACTCTGGGGATCAGAGGATCAACCACCGAGGCACCAAGCATACCGGAGAGAAGGAGACTACGTGGACATGAATACCAGGAGTTGACCACGGAGGGCACAGAGGACACGGAGAAGACACGGAGCCATACATAAAATCGAATTCGACTCAGTGTCTTCTCCGTGTCCTCCGTGATCTCCGTGGTGAATTGTCTTCTCTTGTTCTAGCTCAGTCATCCCTGCCCGGGCGGGTCCTGTACGTCCTGGCAGGTGTAGCGTGCCACGCGGATCGCGGGCGACCAGTAGCCGCTCGGCCAGCCGGCCTTGCGTTTGAGTTGGTCGACGAAGTCGCGCGGGTCGGGCAGGGATTCCCAGACGGCCGGCAGGAAGGTGGCGCGGTGGCCGGCGTCCTCGAGGATCAGGCCGTCGATTCCCGGGCGGAGCGCGCGGAGCAGCTCGGCCTCGTCGGCGACGGACAGCGGCGTCGGCGGGGCGAGGATGGAGATGTGCAGGTGCAGGCCGTCGAACTCGCCGCCGGTAAGGGGCTCGAACCGCGGGTCCTCGAAGGCGGCGCCGTAGGCGTGCAGGGCGACGTCGGCCACCAGGGGCATCGTCGCCCGCAGGGCCCCGATGCAGCCGCGCAGCTCGCCGGCCAGGTGAAGCGTCACGAACGTGGCACGCGGCGGCTGCAGAGGCGAATCATACTTGGCGGGTTCCACTTCCAAGGGTCGATGGTGCATCAGGCCGTGGGCGATCGAGTCGCGGGCGACGCGCAGGAGTGTCCGGCCGTGCTCGGGGGTGAGGGTGGATGTCGATTCGTCACGCGAAGAGGTAGGCGCCATATCCCACCACCTGCTGGCGCGGTTCGGCGGTGTCGCCGGAGCTGCGCTGGTCGAGGGTGCGGGCCGTCAGGCTGTGCTGAGCGGCCAGGAGGAGCAGGCCCTGGATGGCCAGTCGGCCGCACGCCTGGTCCGGGCCGATGCGGTGCGGCTCGAGGGCCTCGATCGCGGCTGAAGTGGCTGTGTCGAGTTCTTTGGCCTGGTCGTACTGAAGGTAATGAGAGAGGTCGGAGCTGACGATGATCGCCGTCTCTTCCCCGCCCCAGAGGCTGAGCAGCGCCTGGGCTACGTGCGAGGCCTCGGTCTGTCCACAGAGGATCGGCACGATCGCGGGCATGGGCCCTGCTGAGCCCAGGCAATGCACGATCCACGGCAGGTGCACCTCCAGGCCATGCTCGGGCTCGTGGGCGGGGTCGTGGACGTGGACGGTCGGCAGCTCGAGCAGCCGATCGGTCGCCTGCCGATCGACGGGCACTTCGCCCAGCGGGCAGGCGAAGGCCGAGGCGCTGCTGACGGCCATGCCGGGGAAGGCGACGTAGTGAGCCGGGCTGATCAGCACGATGCGGCGCGTGCGTTTGGCGATGGGCCGCAGGTGTGAGTAGGCGAAGGCGGCGATCGGGCCGGAGTAGGGATAGCCCGCGTGCGGGGCGATGGCGGCCTTGGGGAGTTTGTCCGAAGGCTCGGGGGAGGAGGCGGCCCGGAGGTACTTTTCGAGCAGCCCGCGCAGGGCCGAGGGGTCGTCAGGATAGAACCGGCCGGCGACGGCGGGCGGGCGGACCTTCGATCTCGTGGCGCCGGCTTGGTTCATGGCTCGGCCCAACGATGGGAGGAAGAGCAACCCACGAACCCCAAGCGGCTCGTGTCTGTTGATTGTAGTCCGTTTGTCGTTGAATTGAAGCCCAACCGGGGCTAGGCGCTGACGGTGCAGCCCTTGCCGGCCCGCTTGGCGGCGTAGAGGCGTTCGTCGGCCTTCTCGATCAGCTCCTGGGGGCCGGCGGGCTGGTCGGCCAGTAGCGAGGCGATGCCGATCGACAGGTCCGCGTTGACCCGCGGGGGCAGGGCGGTCTTGATGTGCTGATGGAACAGGGCCTGCAACTGCCGGGCGAAGCCGGTCACGCGGTCGGCCGGACAGGCGGGCATGAGGACCAGGAACTCGTCGCCGCCGAGCCGGACGGTGTAGTCCTCGGCCCGCACCGAGGCCCTGATCAGGCTGGCCAGGAAGACCAACAGCTCATCGCCCGTGCCGTGGCCGAAGGTGTCGTTGACCTGCTTGAAGTTGTCCAGGTCGATCAAGAGGGCGTGCAAGTCGTCACCGGCCGCCTGGCAGGATAGGAACAGCGGCGGGAAGTTGGCGTTGAGGAACCGGCGATTGCCCAGGTCCGTCAGGGGGTCGCGCATGGCCATCTGAGCCAGGGCCTTGGTGGCGGTGCGGGTGGCCTGGGCGATGCGGTCGTCGAGGGTCTTGCGCAGCCGTCCGATCTCCGTTTGATTGCGTTGGGCGGTGATGTAGACCTGGTGCATCAGGCGGGCGAGTTGCCCGAGTTCGTCACGGCGCGTCACGGGAAGCTGGTGCGGCCCGACGGTCTGCGGCGAGTGGGCCAGGCCCTCCATCAGGCGGATCAGCCCCTCGACCGGCCAGACCATCCAGCGAAAACCCAGCCAGAGCACCAGGCAGACGATGACCGTCAGCCCGACCGAGAGGAACCAGCCCGGGTCGTTCAGCTTGACCACCCACGCCCCGACCAGCGCCCCCCCGGAAGACGATAGCGCCACAAGCAGTCCTAGCTTGAGGCGCAGCGGCGCGTCGTCCCATCGGCGGTGACGGCGCACGGCCCCCGGGTCGATCCGCCCCGCGTGAGGGGCGTTGACAGGATGGCGAACAACCTGGCTCACGCTGTAAAAATCGAATATTTCGGCCCCCGGCGTCGGTTTCTGGAACGTTTCGAGGGATCTTTTTCTCGCCCCCGGGTCGGTTCAGGAGGGGTGGAACGACCAGGGAACCACGAAGGCCGGAAATGCGAGTGAGGGTTCTCGGACGCACGAGTTATTAGGGCGAAATTCGCAGAAAAGGCAGCGTCTGGTAACTCAGATCTCTGGCCCGCTCACGCCACGAACGGTCGGGCGTGCGGGTCGGCCTTGAGCTCGATGCGTTCGATGTGGGTGGTCCGACGGGAGGCGGGATCGATCTCGAGGTAGACGCCGCAGACGCGCGGGTCGCCGTCGGCCACGTCGAAGGGGGCGTGCATGGCGGTGGTCATGTGCGTGAGCACGCGGTCGATCCGCCGGCCGAGGACGGACTCGTAGGGCCCGCTCATGCCCAGGTCGGTGATGTAGCCCGTGCCATGGGGGAGGATCTTGGCGTCGGCGGTCGGGACGTGCGTGTGCGTGCCGACGACGGCGGCGACGCGTCCGTCGAGGTACCAGCCCAGGGCCTGCTTCTCGCTGGTCGTCTCGGCGTGGACCTCCACGAGGACGATAGGATCGCGCTCGGGCAGCTCGGGCAGGATGCGATCGACGGCGGCGAAGGGGTCGTCGGCTGGGAGGCTCGAGAAGATCCGGCCCAGGACGGTCAGGACGTAGAGGTTCGGCAGAGGGGTCGGGGCGCTGCCTGGAGTGCTTGCTGGGGTTAATCGCATCCACGACCGGCCCTTGGCCAGGGTGGGCAGGTTGGCTGGGCGGATGATCTGCTGCTCGGTCTCGAGGACGGGGACGATCTGGTCGCGTTTGTAGACGTGGTCGCCGAGGGTGATGCCGTCGAGGCCGGCGGCGCGGAGCTTGTGGTACTGCTCGGGGGTCAGGCCCGAGCCGGCGGCGGCGTTCTCGCCGTTGGCCAGGATCAGGTCGGGCTTCCAACGCTGGCGGATGACGGGGATCTGCTGCATCACGGCCAGACGGCCGGGCGAGCCGACGATATCGCCGAGCATGACCACGCGCAGGGGCATGGGGCGTAGGTTACCAGAGACACGATCACATAGGCGGGACGTCGGCCGATTTGGGCTGGGGGCCCAGGCTTTCGCCTATCCCCCGACGCCGGCTGGATTACAATGGGACGGGTGATCCACCCCGGTTGAGTTGCCACACGCCATGCGATGTCCCTACTGCGGCCAGGACCATGACAAGGTGATCGACTCGCGCTCGACCGAGGGCGCGGCGTCGATCCGTCGTCGCCGCGAGTGCCTGGCGTGCGGGCGGCGGTTCACCACCTACGAGCACGTCGAGGCCACGACGCGGCTGACGGTGGTCAAGCGCGACGGCTCGCGCGTGCCCTTTGATCGCCAGCGGATGTACGCCGGGCTGGAGAAGGCGTGCTACAAACGGCCCGTCTCGGCTGAGCAGCTCCAGAAGATCGTCGAGGAGGTCGAGGAGGAGGTCTTCAAGCAGCACGACAAGGAGGTTCAGTCGCTGGAGATCGGGCGGGCCGTGGCCGAGCGGCTCAAGCGGCTGGACCACGTGGCTTACGTCCGGTTCGCCAGCGTCTACAAGCAGTTCCGTGACCTGGACGACTTCCTCGACGAGGTGCGGCAGGTGCTCGAGGACGCCTCGAGCGGCGAGGGGCAGGGCCAGGGCAAGCTGTTCTGAGTCATCCGTCCGGCGGAGATGAAGCGCAACTGGCCATGAGATTGCCCCGGCAGACGCCATCCGCCCGTCGGTAGCCGATATTTCCTGTTTTTTGCTAAAAAAACATTTCCCTCCCCTGGACTTAGTGACTATCGTTGAGTGGTAGTCGGAGTCGTCGTTCTGACGACATGGGCGATTCGCCCGGTTCTCATGCACACCTGATCTCATTCGTTTTGTTCGTTTCGTGTCCGACCAAGGAGACCGACATGGCAAGGGTGCAATCCATCCTGGAGGGCAAGGGCGGCGCGGTGCTGTCGATCGGCCCCAAGGCCACGGTGCTCGAGGCGGCTCACCTGATGAATCAGCACAAGGTCGGGGCCCTGGTCGTCACGCTTGGCGGCGAGGTGTCGGGGATCATCACCGAACGGGACGTGCTGGTGCGCGTCGTGGGCGAGCAGCGTCACCCGGCCCAGACGCTCGTCGAGGACGTGATGAGCACGCACGTGACCTGTTGCACGCCCGACACGAGCATCGAGGAGGCGCGGACGCTGATGCGCGACCGGCGCATCCGGCACCTGCCGGTGGTGGACAAGCAGCGCCACCTGCGCGGGATGATCTCGATCGGCGACCTCAACGCGTGGCAGATCGACGGGCACGAGCAGACGATCCATGACCTGCATCAGTACATCCATGGCCGGGCGTGACTCCAACCCGACCATGTGTCACAAAGGATCCGGGGGAGGGGCCGTGAGGGCCCACGGACGGGCAGGTATCGGGGGAATCGAGAGGGACCGGGGCTGGACAGCCCACGGTCCAGGGGGATGGGGCGTTCGGAGCAAACCCTGTGCGTGAGCCAGGGTTTTTTCTTTTGGCGTCGCCGGCTGGATACGGCCCAATGCGTCCGATCCCATCCCCCGGCCGTCGGGGTATCCTCTTGGCATGCCGCCCCGCATCGAACCCGTCCACGACCTGGCTGACCCCCGGCTTGAGCCGTACCGCAACCTGCGCGATCGCGAGTTGGCGCAACGGGGAGGGCGCTTCCTGGCTGAGGGCGAGATCGTGGTCAAGCGGCTGCTGGCCGGCGGCGGGCCGGTCGAGTCGATCCTGGTGGCGGAGAACAAGCTCGAACGCCTGGCGGGGCTCGTGCCGGACACGACGGTTATCTACGCCGGCCCCGAGGAACTGGTTAATGGCGTGATCGGGTTCAAGTTCCACTCGGGGATCATGGCCTGCGGCGTCCGGCCGGCGAACCCATCGCTCGAGGCCCTGCTGCCACGCGATCCGGCGACCCCCGCAACACTGGTCGTCTGCCCGCAGATCCTCAACCACGACAACCTCGGGCAACTCATCCGGATCGCGGCGGCCTTCGGGGCTGACGGCATGCTCCTGGGTGAGCGATGCTGCGACCCCTATTGGCGAAGGTGCGTCCGGGTGTCGATGGGCACGATCTTTTCGTTGCCGATCGTGCGGAGCGAGGATCTGCGACGTGACCTGGAGGAACTGCGGGGGCGGTGGGGCGTCCGACTGATCGCCACGGTGACGGATGCGGACGCCCTGCCCCTGGAACGGGCGGAGCGACCGGGTGGGAACACCTATCCCCCGGCGAAGCCGGGGGCTGAAACGCCGGGGGAATTGGATCGCGTCGGACTGCTGCTGGGGCCGGAGGACCAGGGGCTGGACAGGCAATGGGTTGCGCTCTGCGACGACCGTGTGACGATCCGCATGGGCCGGGGCACGGATTCGCTGAACGTCGCCGTGGCTGCGGCGGTGTTCCTGCACCACTTCATGGCTAATATTCCAAGATGAAATTTAGGTAGACTATGTCCTTCGAAACGAAAATGGGCCGGCGCGTGTGATCAAAACCTTTGTTCCATTCTTATTTGAGAGGCAGAACGATGGCACGAACACGACACATGGTCACGGCGGCGGCATGTCTATTGGCGGCGTGGCTGGTCGGAGGTCTTACGGCAGGCGCCCAGACTACGCAGCCCTCGGCCGAGTCGGCACAGGCATCGCCCCCGATCGTGATCATCGCCCGCCACGGCCAGAGCCTGCGGGGCAAGGTCGATGGCTTCCCCATCTTGCTTCTGCGCGGCATGCAGGAGGAGCGCGGCGAGGCGCATGGGTTCCTGGCGGCCAGAGAGATCATCGGCGTGTGCGACGCGACCGCCGGCTTCCTTAAGCAGGGCAGCTACGCCGCCGGCAAGCCAGCCAACCCGTGGGAGCAGGGCATTGAGGCCGTGGCCCGGTTCACCTTCCCCCCGCGCTTCGAGGCGGAGCTGCGCGGCATGCTCCGCGGCATGGAGATGGCGCTGCCCAACGTGCAGGACCGGCAGGTCCCCTCGCTCGGCCGGGCCATCACGCTCGAGGACCTCAAGCTGCTGCAGGCCGGCGAGGTGTTCGAGCTGATGCGCTGCAGCCAGTTCTCCGCCTGGGGCCCGCTGACCGACGACGGCGAGCCGATCGTCGGCAGGAACTGGGATTATCCACCGCTCTACTCGATGGACTACGCCTGCGTGCTGGCGATCGAGCCGGCCGAGAAGGAACTCTCTCCGACGCTCGACGCGGTCTGCTTCGGGATGATCGGATCCGGCCTGGCGACGATCAATCGCGACGGCGTCTACGCCGCGGCCAACGACGGGGGCATCTCCGAGAAGGGCGTCACCGTTGACCAGCCCATGCCCGCCGGCCTGCTGCTGCGCGAGGTGATGGAGACCTCACCGAGGGACAAGGTCGTCGAGGACTTCGCCGAGGCGCTCAAGAATCACTGCGTGCTGGGCCTGCTGTTCCACATGGTCGTGCCGGACAGCGGAGGTCGGTGGGGGCCGTCGACGATCGTCGAGTATCACCCCCGCGACGGGGGGCAGATCAACCTCCGCTACGCCGAGCCGAAGCTGCCGACGGCGCTGGTGATGACGAATCACTGCGCCGCCAGCGACAACCCGGACTTCCAGGAGAGCATCGGCCGGTTCCAGAAGATCTCGGCCGCACTCAACGAGGCTGGGCGCGAGCGTCACAAGGTTGACTTCGACGCGGCCCGCGACGTGATGCGCCTGGTGGCCAAGGCCGCGCCGCACAACACCACGCTCTACACGGCCGTGGCCTGGCCGGCGCAGCGGAAGATGATGGTGGCCGTGGCGCCAAGGGTCGGGGTCTCGGCGACCGAGGGTCACTACGTCCTGTTCGCGTGGGACTCGATCTTCGCGACCGAGTGACTTCAGCGTGCCGCGGCGGCGAGCAGGCTCGCGCCGACCTGGCGGACGGGGACGAACTGGCCCGTCTCGGCCGACTCGCGCGCGGCCAGGCAGGCGTAGACGCTGGCCAGCCCCGTCTGGATCGGCGTGCGGGATTTATTCTTGCCGCGGATCACGCCCAGGAAGTCGAAGGCCAGCTCCTGGTCGCCGCCGGCGTGGCTGCCGACCTGGCCGACCTTCTCCGTGGCGGTGAACGGCGCGTGGTGACGCACGTAGCGGAACTGGTCCTGGGCCCAGTCGAAGCTGACCGTCCCCTGGTAGCCGCTGACGATCGCCCCGCGGGCGCCGGCGTCGCGGCGGGTGAAGAAGACCTGCGAATAGACGCCGTGCGCCCCACCTTCGAATTCCATCACCACGCTCGAGCAGTCCTCGTTGGCGCTGACGGTGGGGTTGCCGGGCAGACCTGAGTCGACGGAGAAGACGCAGGGCTTGTCGGGGTGGCCGTTGCCGCCCGAGCCGTTGCGTTTGCGGTTGCGCGGGCTTTCGATGCAGGTGTCCTGCTCGTCGCACTTGGAGCAGATCAGGCCGGCGGGCTTGTCGCCGCCGTAGACCTTGCCGCGCGTGAGCATCGCGGCGACACGGACGATGGGTTTGCCCATGAGGTAGGCCAGGTAGTCCAGGTCGTGGGTGGCCTTCTGGAGGAAGAGCCCGCCGGTGATCGAATAATCGCGGTAGGCCTGCTCCCAGTAGACGGTGCCGTAGTTGACGAAGTTGAAGGCGTGGACGTGGATCGGCTGGCCGATCTCGCCGCGGGCGATGTACTTGCGGGCCAACTCGGCCAGCGGCGAGACGCGCAGGGGGAAGCTGACCACGACCTGGCAACGCGAGTTCTCGAAGGCTTTCTCCAGAGCGATCGCCTGCTCCATGCTGACGGCGATGGGTTTCTCGAGGTAGAGCGGCAGGTCGTACTTCGCGGCCTGGGCGCCGTAGACGGCGTGCAGGTTGCAGCGCGTGCCGATCAGGAGCGCGTCGAGCTTGGCCTGGCGGACCATCTCGTCGAGGCTCTTGTAGAAGACGGCATCCTGCTTGTCGCAGTCGCCCAATCGTTTGCGGACGCCAGCCTCATCGGGGTCGACGACGCCGACGACGCGCGCGTCCGGCGCCAGGCCACGGATGGCGTCGTTGACGACATAGTGAATCCGGCCGCCGTAACCGACCACGCCCAGACGAATCATGACGGGAACTCCTTGTGATGTTGAGGAGGAGGCATCTTATCACCATGGGCCGGTGGGACACGGGCACAACAAAAGAGCAGCCGCCCAGGCTGCACAACTCGCCCGGGCGGCCGCTTGGGGCCGGGAGGTGTCTGGTCGCGTGAGAATCGTCCGCGAGGTGGAGCGTGGACCCGTCTGTGTCTGACTCCGCCAGAGGTATCGGCGACCTGATCGCGGGTGATGACACCCCGGATATCGGTTGATGAAAACCCTCTCCCGCGCGGACGACTGGCGTGGTCTACGGGTTCGGCGGTGACTGCGGAAAAGAGCGAGGCCGGGAAAGATGGACAAACCCTGCGGCCCGCAACGACCGGATACGCGGGACGCTGCCGATCCCTTTTCGTGCCGCGAGCACCGGGTACAATGACAGGGCTGGCGCGTGCCCACGGCGGTCGTTCTGCCGCATACGCTGAGCATCGACCCGTCCAGGCCGGGGCGCCTGGCGACGAAAGGTAAGGGACGCCCGATGATGTCGGGCGACCCACGAGGATCCGTTCATGAGCATCTCGGTGGTCATCCACACCCTCAACGCCGAGAAATACCTCGACGAGTGTCTGCGCTCGGTCGCGCGGGCCGACGAGATCATTCTCTGTGACATGCACAGCACGGACCGGACGGTGCCCATCGCCCAGACCCATGGCTGCCGGATCATCCATCACGATCCCGTCGGGTACGCCGAACCGGCCCGCAACTTCGCCATCGGGCATGCCAAGAGCGACTGGGTGCTGGTCCTCGACGCCGACGAGATCGTGCCGAGCGAGCTCTGGGAGTACCTCGAACGCCACGCCTCCGGGCCGGACCCGGGCGAGGCGCTGAAGATTCCCCGCCGGAACTTCGCCCTGGGCAAGCCGCTGTGGTGCTGGTACCCGACGCTGCTCGTGCGATTCTTTCGGCGCGGCTGCGTGACCTGGCCGACGAGGGTCCACAGCGTGCCGCAGGTGGCCGGCCGGATCAAGAGGATCAGCCCCCGCCGGCTGGACCTGGCCCTGATCCATTACAACTACGACTCGATCGAGGACTACATCTCTCGTCTGAACAAGTACACGACGCTCGAGGTCGAGAAGTTCCGGCAGCGGGGCGAGAAGTTCACGCTCACCAAGATGATCTGGCGGAGTTTCTACGAGTTCTGCAAACTGCTGATCTACCGCCGCGGCTACCGCGACGGCATGCACGGGCTGGTCTTCACCGTCCTGACGATGTTCTACCAGTTCGTGGCCATGGCCAAGCTCTGGGAGGCGGAGCTGCGCGATCGGAGGCGGGCCGCCGCGATGGAGCCCGCCCCGCCCTTGCCCGCCGCCCCTCCGGCCGCGATGCCCACACCCGTGCCGACCGCCGCAGCGATCAGCCCCAAGCCACGGGCCGCCGTGCTGGGCTGAGTCCTCGATGCCGACGGCGACAACGAATCACCTCGGTCAGTGAGCCAACCCACAAGAGACAACCCAGGACGCCCCCATGAGCATCTCGGTCGTGATCCACACCCTCAATTCGGAGCGATACCTTGAGCAGTGCCTGAGCTCGGTCCGGGGGGCGGACGAGATCATCCTCTGCGACATGCACAGCACGGACCGGACGCTGGAGATCGCGGCGCGGTACGGCTGCCGGATCATCCATCACGCGAGGCTGAACCAGGTCTCGCCGGCCCGCAACTTCGCCATCGGCCACGCCAGGAGCGACTGGGTGTTCGTCGTCGACTCGGACGAGGTCATCCCGCCCGAGCTATGGGATTATCTGGTGCGTTACACGGCCAACCCTGACGCGGCCGACGCCCTGCGGATCCCACGCAAGAACTTCGCCCTGGGCCGGTTCCTGTGGTGCTGGTACCCCACGCTGCTGATCCGGTTCTGGCGGCGCGGCTGCGCCGACTGGAGCCCGCCGCGGGTGCACAGCGTCCCGAAGATCAAGGGCCGGATCGACGGCATCGACCCCCGTCGGACCGAGCTGGCGATCCTCCACTACAACTTCGACAGCATCGAGCAGTACATCGCGCAGATGAACAAGTACACGACGCTGGAGCTCGAGAAGTTCCGCCTGCGCGGGGAGACGTTCTCGGCCCTGAAGATGATCGGCCGCGGCGCGTGCGAGTTCTTCAAGCTGCTGATCTGCCGCCGGGGGTGCCGCGACAGCGTGCACGGGCTGATCTTCATCGTCTTTAGCGCGTTCTACCAGTTCGTGGCCATGGCCAAGCTGTGGGAGGCCCAACTGCGTGAGCGGGAGCGGGCGTCGGGGCGCGGGCCCGGCACTCCCTCCGCGGCCACCCTGGTCAAACCGGCGGCGGCCGGCGCCGGGCGCTGAGGTCGCCGCTACAGGCCCGTCAAGGAGGGGCCATGCGCATCTCCGTCGTCATCAATACGCTCAACTCGGAGAAGTACCTGGACCAGTGTCTGGCCTCGGTGGCCGGGGCGGACGAGATTGTCGTCTGCGACATGCACTCGACGGACCAAACGCTGGAGATCGCCGCCCGGCACGGCTGTCGGATCGTCTTGCATGAGCGGACGGGCTACGTCGAACCGGCCCGCAATTTCGCCATCCGCCAGGCGACGGGCGACTGGATCCTCGTCGTCGACTCGGACGAGGTCATCCCCGCGGCGCTGTGGGACCATCTGGTCGCTTACGCCGCTCGCCCGGACGCCGCCGAGGCGCTGCGGATCCCGCGCAAGAACTTGGCGTTGGCCCGGTTCCTCTGGTGCTGGTATCCCTCGTACATCACCCGTTTTTTCAGGCGCGGCTGTGTCGACTGGCCCCACCTGGTTCACGTCGCCCCCACCGTCGCGGGGCGGGTCGACCACATCAGCCGCCGCAGACTGGACCTGGCGATCATCCATTACAACTACGACTCGATCGAGCAGTGCATCGCCAGGATGAACACCTACACCACGCTGGAGGTCGAGCGGTTCCGCGGGCGGGGCGAGAAGTTCTCGGCCTGGAAGATGCTGCTGCGCAGCGTCAATGAATTCCACAAGCGGATGATCCACCTGCGGGGCTACCGCGACGGCATGCACGGGGTCATCTTCGTCGGCATCTCCGTGTTCTATCAGTTCCTGGCCATGGCCAAGCTGTGGGAAGCGGAGCTGCGCGACCGGGAGCGGGTGTCAACACCCGAGTTGGGCGCTCCAACCTCAGTCTCCTCTGCGACCGAGACGGCCAACCAGCCGTCACAGACAGTCGCGGGGCGTTAGATCTACTGCCGATCGTCGCGTGTTGTCCGCCGGGCATAGTTCATCAGCGCTGTGTAGAGCTTCCCGGTCGCCGGGCCGGCCTGACCGTTGCCGATCGGTCGGTCGTCAACGTGCGTCACCGCTTGCACGCGCGAGCCCGTGCCGGTGATCAGCACCTCGTCGGCGGACGCAAGCTCCTGGAGGCTGAACGGCCGTTGCACCGGCGTCAGGCCCACGGAAGGGGCCTGCTCGAGGAGGATCTCGCGGGTGATCCCGCCGAGGATCCACCGGTCGGCCGGGTGGGTCCAGAGCTCGCTCCCGCGCACGATCAGCAGGCTCGTCCGGCAGCACTCGGTCACCATGCCGTCGCGGTGGAGGACGGCCTCGGAGCAGCCGGCGCGTCGGGCCTTGGCCAGGGCCAGGATGTTCGGCAGGAGCATCAGGGTTTTGAGGTCGCACCGGCTCCAGCGCTGGTCCTCGGCGAGGATGGCCTTGATCGTCGGCACGGACCCGCGGGCCTGGAGGTCCCAGGGCTTGGCGGGGTACGCCAGGGCCATGACCGTCGGGGCCATCTCGGCCGAGGGGAAGTGCTCGCGCGGCCCGGCCCCGCGCGAGACCTGCCAGTAGACCGTGGCGTCGCCCGTGGGCCCGAAGTTGCGCCGCACCAATTCATCGGAGACGAGGTCGAGCCCGTCGGCCAGCGTCGGCGGAAGCTCGATGCCAGCCAGGCTTCGGCGGAAACGGGCGAGGTGCCGGTCCATCGCCAGCGGTCGGCCGTGGATGTAGGCGGTCACGTCGTAGACGCCGTCGGCGAACAGGGCCGCGCGGTCCTCGAGGTCCAGCGTCGCTTGCGGGCGGGGAAGGTATTGGCCGTTGAGGTAGACGATCCGGTCAGCCGTACTCATGCCGCTACGTTATCACAGCGGCGCGAGCGTCGCGCGTGCGGCGACTAGGCCTTGCCGCCGTCGACGGCCGCGCGGCCGATGGAGAAGTAGGTCAGGCCTTCCTGGGCGGCGACCTGCCGGCGGTAGAGGTTGCGGCCGTCGAAGACAACGGGCTTGTTCATCCGGCGGACGATCTGGTCGAAGTCGGGGTGCTTGAACTCGTCCCAGTCGGTGCAGAGGACCAGGGCGTCGGCCCCGTCGAGGGCGGCGTAGGGATCGTCGCAGTAGGTGATGCGGTCGCCGAGGACGGCCCGGCAGGTCTCGTGGGCCACGGGGTCGTGGGCCGCCACCGTCGCGCCGTGCTCGAGCAGTTGCTTCATGATCGTCAGGGAGGGAGCCTCGCGGATGTCGTCCGTGCCGGGCTTGAAGGCGATGCCCCAGACGGCGAAGCGTTTGCCCTTGAGGTCCCGGCCGAAGTGCTCGAGGATCTTGCCCAGGAAGAAGCCCCGCTGCTGCTGGTTGACCTCGTGCACGGCCTTGAGCAGGTCCGTGGGGGTGTGTGAGGTCAGGCCCATCGAGATGCAGGCCAGCACATCCTTGGGGAAGCACGAACCGCCGTAGCCCAGGCCGGGGTAGAGGAACTGGTTGCCGATGCGCTTGTCGGCGCACATGCCGCGACGCACCTCGTCGACGTCGGCGCCGAAGGCCTCGCAGAGGCGGGCGATCTCGTTGATGAAGGAGATCTTGGTCGCGAGCATGGCGTTCGAGGCGTACTTGACCATCTCGGCGCTGGGGATGTCCATGACGAAGATGGGGTTGCCCTGGCGGACGAAGGGCTCGTAGAGCTCACGGAGGCGTTCGCCGGTAGGCTTGTCGGCGACGCCGATGACCACGCGGTCGGGCTTGTTGAAGTCCGCAATGGCGGCCCCTTCCTTGAGGAACTCGGGGTTGGAGGCCATGGCGAACGGTTTAGACGTGCGGCCGGCGATGACGGCCTGGACCTTGGCGTTGGTGCCGACGGGGACGGTGGACTTGACGATGATGATCGGCGGCTCGTTCGGGCGGGGGGGCGAAGCCTCGATGGCGTCGCCGACGTCGGCGGCGGCGGCCAGGACGTACTTGAGGTCGGCGTGGCCCTGGTCGTCGCTGGGCGTGCCGACGCAGATGAAGATGATCTCGGCCGGGGCGTAGGCCTGCCGTTTATCGGTGGTGAAGTGAAGGCGGTTGGCCTTGATGTTCCGACGGATCAGTTCCTCGAGCCCCGGCTCATAGATGGGCGAGACGCCCTGGCGGAGCTTCTGGATCTTCTGCTCGATCACGTCGAGGCAGGTGACGTCGTTGCCCGAGTTGGCCAGGCAGGTGCCCGTGACCAGGCCGACGTATCCGGTGCCGACGATCGCAATCTTCATGCCTGTCCTTTCTCGGGATTCGGCGGGGTGTGGCTCTCCCCGGCGGCGGGTCCGATAGCATCGGGTCGCGTCCGTGATGCCGCGCGGGGTCCCGGTCTGAAGTTTATCGTGCGGTTGGGCGGTCGACCTTTGTCGCATCCCCGCACGAGGCGATAGATCATAACTACCTATGCCACCGTCCTGAAAAGGGGATTTACTTGCGGCCGGCGATGGGGAACGATCTAATTGGGGCCATTGGCGGAGGCACGCAAAGCCGCCTGTAAAGGGTTTAGGCCATGGGCCAATTCTCGGTTCAGCCATCCCGATCCTCGCCACGGAAGCTGCTCGGGCTTGTCCTTTTGATGGGCGTCGTGGTGTCCTCATGGACCGGGCCGGCCCTGGCCGCCTCGTCCGAGCGGGATCGCCAGCAGGACCTCTACCTCCAGGGCTACGCCGCGGCCGTCGTGGAGCGGGAGTTCTCCCTCCGGGCGACGTCGCTGCGCGTCGAGCAGGGTGTGGTTCATATCGAAGCGGCCCACCTGGGCGTCGAGGAGAAGACGCGCATCCGCCAGGCCCTGGGCGCCATCAGCGGGGTGCGAGGCGTGGAGATCCACGAGCCGGCCAGCCCGCCCCTGCCGGCGATTCAGCCCACGGCCGGTGATCAGACAGCCGCCCAGGAACAGCCCTCGGCCGAGACCGATGAGTCGGACATCGCCCCTAAGGTCACGACCACCCTGCCCAGCGGCGCCGCCCCCCTGCCGGCCGGCTCGGGCGCCGACGAGGTTCTAAAGCGCCTCTTCCCGACGGAGAAGCTGTACCAGCCCATGCTGGCCGACCCGCGTTGGCCGCACTTCAGCGCCAGCTACAACTACTACACGCAGGCGCCGCACGGCCAGAGCGTCGGGGCCGTCAGCTTCGGGGAGACGTTCGCCTTCTGGCACAACGACGCCCCCTTCGGCGGGCGATGGTCGCCGGTCATCCAGGCCGGCGTGTTCGCCATCTTCGACCTGAGCGCCCCGTCGCTGGACCTGGTGAACTCCGACTACTTCGTCGCGCTCGGCAGCAGCCATCGCTGGGACGATTTCTCCGCACTCTTGCGCATCTATCACCAGAGCTCGCACATCGGCGACGAGTTCCTGATCCGCAACGGCGTCACGCGCGTCAACCTCACGTACGAGGTGATTGACCTCAAGCTCTCGTACGACCTGACCGACCAGTGGCGGGTGTACGGCGGCGGGGGCTGGCTGTTCGACCAGGAGCCCGAGGACCTCAAGGCCTGGCTGACGCAGATGGGCGTGGAGTATCGCGGCCCGGCGATCTTCTTCGACGGGCTGGGTCGGCCCGTGGCGGCGGTGGACGTGCAGATGGCCCAGGAGCATGACTGGGAGCCGGGCGTGTCCGTCCGCACCGGCGTGCAGATCGAGAGCCCCCGCAGCACGCGTAAGATCCTGCTCTTGATCGAGTACTACCACGGCCACTCGCCCAACGGGCAGTTCTACCCGGCGATCGTCGAGTACCTGGGCTTCGGCGTGCACTTCTACTTCTGAGCCGCGAGCGATCCGGCCGATAACGATGGCATGGCTCGTACGCGGGCGATCAAGCCAATCGGCTTAGAAGCCCCCAGCATTCCGTGCGGGGACGTCGAGCTGGTCCGCACGGCCGAGCACCTGCAGCGCGTGGTGATCGACGGCATCGCCAACGCCAAGGTGAGCTTGGCCATCGCCACCGCCGACTTCAAGGCCATGCTCGTGCCGATGAAGAAGCTCGCCCGCGGCCGGCGCGACCGCGCCCAGAACATCGTCGAGATCTTCCGGGGGCTGGCCGAGCGCGGCGTCGAGGTCCGGCTGCTGCACAGCGGCGTGCCGAGCAACCCCGTCTTGCACGAGCTGCGTCGTGACCTTCCGGGGGGCATTACCATCCGCCGCTGCCCGCGGGTGCACATGAAGCTGGTCATCGTCGACTGCCGGGCGATGTACCTGGGCAGCGCCAACCTCACCGGCGCGGGCCTGGGGGCCAAGGGGCCGGACAAACGCAACTTCGAGATGGGCGTCTGGACGCGATCGCCGGCGCTGATCGACGCGGCGCTCGAGGAATTCAACAGCGTCTGGGAGGGCCAGCGTTGCCCAGCGTGCAAGCGGCGGAATCTCTGCCCCGTGCCGCTCGAGGAGCCGCGGCTGGCCCACAAATAGCGGCATATCGGCCGACAAATGCACGGGTTACAATGGGGCCCTGTGCAGTTGAACAACCACGAGTATGTGCGGGCGATCATGCTGCTGACGATGACGGGGATCATCGGCATCGGGGGGGTGATGCTCGTGGGCTCGGTGATCGCGGCCTGGCGGCGATCGCAGAATCGCCACCACTTCCGCAAGGGCGGCCGCAAGCCCATGATGCCCGACATCTGGCAGGCCGGCGGGGATCGGCTGATGGTCAGGTTCAACCAGGAAGAGTTCCGCCGTCGGGCCGAGAACGGCGAATTCAAGAATGAAGGGGATGAGCCGGACGACGACGGCCCGGACGGGGATGAGGATGACCAAGACACCACCAAACCGTGAGATGAATCAAGCCGGTCAGCCCGTGGCCCTGGTCACCGGCGGCGCCAGACGCGTCGGCCGGGCGGTGGCGGTGGCGCTGGCGGGGGCGGGTTACGACGTGGCGGTGACGTATCTGACCAGTCGGGCGGAGGCGGATTCGCTCGTCGGGCAGGTCCGGGCGATGGGACAGAAGGCCGTCGCGATCCAGGCGGATCAGGCTGACCCTGCTTCCCCCGGTGCCATCGTCGAAGCGGTCCGCAACGAGTTCGGCCGGCTCGACGCGCTGATCAACAATGCATCGATCTTCGGGAGGTCGTCGGAAGACATTGATCAGGCTGAACTGGACCGCTACTTCGCCGTCAATGCCAGGGGCCCCCTGCTGCTGACGCAGGCATGTGCGCCGCTGCTGGCCGCCAACAAGCCGGCCGAGGGATCGACCGTCACCGGCCACGTGGTGAACATGCTCGACGTGCACGTGATGCACCAGCCGGCCAAGGGATACCTGGCCTACAACGCCTCCAAGGCAGCGCTGCTGGAGATCACCCGCAGCCTCGCCCTGGAGCTGGCGCCTAGGATCACCGTCAACGGCATCGCCCCGGGCGTCGTCGAGTGGGCCGAGTCCTACACACCCGAGCAACGCGAGCAGTACCTTCGGCGCGTGCCCCTGGGCCGGGCCGGGACGCCCCATGACGTGGCCCGGGCCGTGCTCTTTTTCGTCCGTGACGCGGACTACTGCACGGGTGAAATTCTCCGCCTCGATGGGGGTCGCTCGCTGACGTGAAGCGAACATCAAGGCCATGAGCAGTACAAACGACAACCCGCACGACGGCTCCGAGGCGCCGCGACACGACCCCTACGCGGCGCTGCGGTTCGGCGACTATCGCTTCTTCCTGTCGGGCTGGTTCCTGGCGGTGATCGGCTCACAGATCCAGGCCACCGCGGTGGG
>JADZCW010000015.1 GCA_020851395.1 Phycisphaeraceae bacterium | reverse complement strand
GTCGGGGCCGGCCTCGGTGAGCAGCAACAGGGCGTCGCCGGCGTGGCCCATGCGGCCGCAGGCGTGGATGCGCGGGCCCAGGACGAAGCCGACGTGGAAGGCGTCGATCTTTTCGTCGCGGAGGTTCGAGACGTCGATCAGGGCGTTGAGGCCGGGCAGGCCGGTGCGGTTGATCTGTCCGAGGCCGAAGGTGGTCAGGACGCGGTTCTCGCCGACCAGGGGGACGACGTCGGCGACGGTGCCCAGGGCGGCGAGGCTGACCATGTCCAGGAGGGTGCGGCGGAAGACGTCGGGCAGGCGGTCGCTGCCGCAGTGGCGGCGGGCCCATTGCCAGGCGAGCTTGAGGGCGACGCCGGCGCCGCAGAGGTCACTAAAGGGATACGGTGCACCCTTGCCGGGCAGGCGCGGGTGGACGATGACCTGGGCCTGGGGGAGGTTGGCGGGATCGAACTCGTGGTGATCGGTGATGACCAGCTCGATGCCGGCCTCGGCGGCGGCGCGGGCGGGCTCTAGGCCGGTGATGCCGCAGTCGACGGTGAGGATCAGGGGGCTGCCGTTGCCGGTGGAGCGGCCGAGCTCGAGCAGGGCGGGGGTGTTGAGGCCATAGCCCTCGTCGACGCGGTGGGGCAGGTAGCAGCGGACGTCGGCGTTGGCCAGGCGGAGCATGTGCCAGAGGATGGCTGAGGCGCTGATGCCGTCGACGTCGTAGTCGCCGTAGATGACGATGGGCTGGCCGGAGCGGACGGCCTGCTCGAGGCGTTCGGCCGCGGCATCGCAGCCGGGGAGGAGCGAGGGGTCGTGCAGGTCGGTGAGCTTGGGCTGGAGGAAGGATCGGGCGTGGTCGGGGGAGGTCAGGCCGCGGCGAGTGAGCAACTGCCCGACCAGCCGGGAGACGCCCAAGGCTCGGCAGAGCTCGTCGGCGGCCTGTTCACGTCCGGGCTCGGTCACGGACCAGCACCATCGGCGAGTGGGGGCTTTAACGTTCACGCGGGTCATGATAACCGGGCCGTCCGTGACGGCCAGGCAAAGTCGGCCGGATCAGCGGGGGCACGGCCCGGTAAATCCGACTCCGACGCTCAGATGGCGTCATTTATTCATGCCGGGGGTCGATATCAACCCATAGTCGGCTCATTGCGAGGTGAATTGTCCCCCCTTCCCCAGGCGGTGTCATATGCGGAAACATGCCTCCAGGACGGGCTTCACGCTGATTGAGATCCTGATCGTGGTGGTGATCCTGGGCGTGCTGGCGGCGATGGTCATCCCGCAGTTCGCCCGCGCCGCCGAGGACACCCGAACTAACTCGATCAAGATGGACCTTTTTCGCATCCGGACGCAGTTGGGGGTCTACCGGGAGCAGCACAAGGGCGAGTACCCCACGGCGGCGGACTTCGTGGATCAGATGACCATGGCTTCGAACGACCTGGGTGACACTGCCGCCAAGGGGACGGCGGGCTATCCCCTGGGGCCTTACCTGCTGGAGATCCCGAGCAATCCCTCCAACGGTCTGGACACGGTGACGCAGGACGTCGTGGGGAGTTCGGGCTGGTATTACGACGATTCGACGGGCGACTTCCGTGCCAACGACTCGGATGCGTCGAGGGAATGGTGATCACACGCGGCGGCCGACCCTTGCGGTCCCACAAGCGTAAACTCATCCGAAGACACCTACTTAGCCGACAAGATCACGGATGATTCCGATCGGCCAAGGTCGTCCTTCATGCCGGCGTGTCGGCGTGTCGTGGTGGTTGCACCTGCCCCTTATTGGGGCGCTGGCGCTGATCTCGAGCTGTCGCACGCTGCCGCCACCGCCAGCGGAGAAGCCCAAGCCGGTGGTGACCGCGGGACAGGAACCGGTGATCCGGGTCCGCATCGGGACGGGTGTGACGCAGGCGCAGGTGCACGCCAACGGGCCGCTGACGGTGATGGCGGGCTCGCCCGAGGATCCGCAGAGCACGGCGACGTCGCTGATGCCGCCGGTGATCGTCCGGCGCGATGCGATCGGTTTTTCGGCCCAGTCGCAGGCGAACGGACAGGTCCTGCGCTGGCGGGCGCAGAGCGTGGCGGTGGCCCCCCCTGCCGGGCAGTTGATGCGCGTCAACGGGACGGTCTATCCCGGCAAGCTCGCGGCGGTGATCCATCCCGAGTCGCGTGGCGGAGTGGCGTTTGACCTGGTCAACCACGTGGGGATCGAGAGTTATCTTCCGGGTGTGATCGAGCACGAGCTTTACCAGAGCTGGCATCCACAGACGTTCGCGACCCAGGCGGTGGCGGCTCGGTCTTACGCGCTGTATCGGCTGAGCCAGACGCCCCCGGGAAGGCACTACGACGTCGAGGCAACGGTGGCGGACCAGATGTACGGCGGTTCGTCGGCGCACGGGACCGCGGTGCAGGCGGTGCGCGACACGCGTGGGGTGGTGCTGAGCTACCGGGGGCAGATCCTGCCGGCCTATTACTCGAGCAACAACGGCGGGGTGGGGCAGGACGTGCGGGTGGTCTTCCCCAAGCACCCGGACCTCGCGCCGCTGCGGGGGTTACCGGTCGACAACTGGGGGTCAACGGGTCAGAACTTCTACTGGGGCCCGATCCGGCGCGAGGTGGGCGAGGTGTCGGCCCGGATCGCCGCGTGGGGCCGGGCCAAGGGACACGCGGTGGCGGGCCTGCGGACGCTCTCGAGCGTGCGGATCAGCGCCGTCAATGCTGGCGGTCGGCCGACGGCCTTCACGCTCACGGACACCAGCGGCCGCAGCTACACGCTCTCGGCCGAGGAGTTCCGTTTTGCGTGCAACCAGACGGCGGCGGGGCTGGGCGAGGTGCCGGCGTCGGCCAAGCTCAAGAGCAGCTTCGTGCAGGCGATCGTCCAGGGCCGGACGGTGCTCTTTACCGGCGGGAGGGGAAGCGGGCACGGCGTGGGGATGAGCCAGTGGGGCGCGCAGGCCATGGCCCTGCGGGGCTACAAGTTCAACCAGATCCTGGCGTATTACTACCCGGGCGCGGAGCTTAAGCGTCTCTATTAGTCGAGGAGGAGGAGGCGGCGGCACGGCCGGCCGCTTGGGGAGGATTGTCTGTCATGGTCATGCCCAGCACGTCCGCACTCGTGGCGATGATTCTGTTCGGCTCGGTCGGGATGGCGGCGTTCTACTACGGCAAGAAACAGGCGGCGTGGCAGCCGATGGTCCTGGGGCTGGCGCTGATGTGCTACCCCTACTTCGTCTCCACCACGCTGCTGCTCTATGGGATCGGCACGGTCCTGACGGCGGCGCTGTTCATCTTTCGCGGTTGAGTGACGCGTCTCTATTGTGATGGCGGGGCGGATGCTATAGCATGCGAGGGTTTTCCTCCGCCCGGGAACGGGCCACGCATGGATGGCCGCATGCTCAACGCTCTGACGCTGACGGCGACGGGATTCACGAGCGAGCAGGTCACGACGCTGTTCCTCTCGCTGGCGATCCTGCTGGGGCTGGCGCGCGTGCTCGGGGAGCAGGCCCGGAGGTGGGGTCAACCCGCGATCCTCGGAGAGATCATCGCCGGCGTACTGCTGGGGCCGACGGTCCTCGGGGCGGTGTGGCCGCCGCTGTACGGCTGGGTCATGCCCGGCGACGGGTCGGTGCGGCACGCGATTGACGCCCTGGTGGTGATCTCGGCCGCCCTGCTGCTGCTGGTGGCGGGGCTGGAGGTGGAGCTCTCGACGGTCTGGCGTCAGGGCAAAACGGCCCTGAGCGTGGGGATCTGGAGCATCGCCATCCCGTTGGTGCTGGGCATCGCGCTGGGCTGGTTCCTGCCGGCCTGGGCGGGGGCGGATGCGTCGATGCCCGCGGGCCAGCGGTGGCCCTTCGCGCTTTTTCTTGGGGTCGCGCTGTCCATCACCGCCCTGCCGGTGATCGCCAAGATCCTCATGGACCTGAACCTGTCCAAGAGCGACATCGGGGTGATCGTCATCTCGGCGGCGATGCTCAACGACCTGATCGGCTGGCTGGGTTTCGCGCTGATCCTGGCTCTGATGAACCCGCACCTGCCGGCGGCGGCGACGCAGGCCATGGGGGGCGTGTCGGGCGTCGGCCTGACCGCCATCCTGACACTGCTCTTCGCGGGGCTGACGCTGACGGTCGGGCGATGGCTCTTCCACCGCATCCTGCCGCACCTCCAGGCCCACTGGTCCTGGCCCGGGGGCGTGCTGGGGTTCATCATCGTCATGACGTTCCTCGGGGCGGCCGCGGCCGAGTCGATCGGCGTGCACGCGATCTTCGGGGCGTTCATCGTGGGCATCGCCATCGGCGACTCGCGCCACCTGCGTGAGCGGACGCGTGAGACGGTCAGTCAGTTCATTTCCTACGTGTTCGCTCCGCTGTTCTTCGTGAACATCGGCCTGCGGGTGAACTTCGTCGAGGCGTTCGACCCGCGGGCGGTGGCCGTGGTGCTGACGGTGGCCGTGGCGGGCAAGCTCAGCGCCGGCTACCTCGGGGCACGCCTCACGGGGATCTCTCGGCGCGAGAGCGGGGCGATCGGCTTTGGCATGTGCGCCCGCGGGGCGATGGAGATCATCCTCGGCCAATTGGCCCTGCAGGCGGGCCTGATCAACGAGCGGACCTTCGTGGCCCTGGTGGTCATGGC
>JADZCW010000014.1 GCA_020851395.1 Phycisphaeraceae bacterium | reverse complement strand
CAAACGCTGGACCGGAGCCATCCAAGGCTGGCCCCTCGTCCTCAATCAGCTCGCCATCCGCTTCGATGACCGCCTCCCCCTCTGACCTGCGGCCGGCTGGTTACACAAGATTCCCAACGCACCCTCGAGGCGGACTCCGGTACGCCGGCCATCCAGCAGGTGGACAAGGCCGTCAGCTCGATGCTCCGGCCCATCGTCCTCCTGGACCTCCTGGCGAACTTCACCGCCTTCGCCACGGACAAGAAGAAACGCCGCATCAAAGTTGTCGCCCGCTATCAGCAGTACGAGGGAACGAACAAGATCGTCGAGCGCGTCGTCGCCGGGCATCCCAAGAAGGGCCTCATCTGGCACTTCCAGGGCTCGGGCAAATCGCTCCTTATGCTCTTCGCCGCCCGCAAGCTGCGCCTGCACCCGGCGCTCAAGAACCCGACGGTCATCATCGTCGTCGACCGCATCGACCTCGACGCCCAGATCTCGAGCACCTTCTACGCCGCCGACACCCCCAACCTGGTCAAGGCCGACAGCCGTGCCGAGCTACAGCGGCTCCTCGGGCAGGACGTCCGCAAGATCATCATCACCACCATCTTCAAGTTCGGCGAAGCCGGCGGCGTCCTGAACGATCGGCCCAACATCATCGCCCTCGTCGACGAGGCCCACCGCACCCAGGAGGGCGACCTCGGCCGCAAGATGCGCGAGGCCCTCCCCAACGCCTTCCTCTTCGGCCTCACCGGCACCCCCATCAACCGCGCCGACCTCAACACCTTCACCGCCTTTGGCGCCGAGGAGGACAGCGGCGGCTACCTCAGCCGCTACGGCATCGAGGAGTCCATCCGCGACGGCGCCACCATGCCGCTCCACTTCGAGCCGCGCCTGCTCGAACTGCACATCGACAAGCCCGCCATCGACCAAGCCTTCGCCGAACTCACCGGCGGCCTCACCGACCTCGACCGCGACCAACTCGCCAAAACCGCCGCCCGCATGGCCGTCCTCGTCAAGTCGCCCGAGCGCGTGCAGCGCGTCTGCGCCGACATCGTCCAGCACTTCCAGGACAAAGTCGCACCCGAAGGCTTCGGCGCCCAGATCGTGGTCCTGGACCGAGAAAGCTGCCTGCTCTACAAGAACGCCCTCGACCAGATCCTCCCCGCCGAAACCTCCGACATCGTCATGACCGTCGCCGGCAACGAGAGTCAGTACGCCCCCTACCGCCGCGACCGCGAGTCGGAAGAGAAGCTCCTCGACCGCTTCCGCGACCCCGCCGACCCCCTCAAGATCCTCATCGTCACCGCCAAACTCCTGACCGGATTCGACGCCCCGATCCTCCAGGCGATGTACCTCGACAAGCCCCTGCGCGACCACACCCTCCTCCAGGCCATCTGCCGCGCGAACCGCCCCTACGGCCAAGCCAAGACCCACGGCCTCATCGTCGACTACCTCGGCATCTTCGACGACGTCGCCCAAGCCATCCAGTTCGATGAGCCCTCTGTCTCCCGCAACCTCGCCAGCATCCGCGCCCTCGTGGACCAGCTGCCGGCGGCCGTCCAAGCGTGCCTCGCGCACTTCCCAGGCGTCGATCGGACCGTCACAGGCTACGAGGGCCTCATCGCCGCCCAGGACTGCCTGCCCAACAACGAAGTCCGCGACCGCTTCGCCTCCGACCACAGCCACCTCGGCCGCCTCTGGGAATCCGTCTCCCCCGACCCCGTGCTCAGCCAATACGAAACCGACTACCGCTGGCTCTGCCAGGTCTACGAGTCCGTCAAACCCTCCAATGGCACCGGCCGCCTGCTCTGGCACGCCTTCGGCCCCAAGACGATCGAGCTCATCCACGCCAACATCCACGTCGACGCCATCCGCGACGACCTTGAAACGCTCGTCCTGGATGCTGAGCTCCTCGAAGCCGTGATGAGCGCCCCCGACCCGGAACGGAAGGCCAAGGAGATCGAGATCAAGGTGTCCCGCCGCCTGCGGAAGCACATGGACGACCCGCGCTTCAAGGACCTCGGCGAACGGTTGGAGGATCTGAAGGAGCGCCACCAACAGGGACTCCTCCTCAGCATCGAGTTCCTGAAGGCCCTGCTCGACCTCACGCACGACGTCCTCGCCGTCGAACAATCCGTCGAGGAGACGCCGCGCGACGAGGACCTCGGCGTAGCAGCCCTCACCGAGCTGTTCCAGGAGGTCCGCAACGAGCAGACGCCCGTCATCATCGAGCGCATCGTCGCCGACATTGACGAGATCGTTCGGCACGTGCGGTTCGCGGGGTGGCAGAGCACGCATGCGGGGGAGCGGGAGGTGAAGCTGGCGTTGCGGAGGACGTTGTTCAAGTACAGGTTGCACCAGGATCAGGGGTTGTTTGACAGGGCGTATGGGTATGTTCGGATGTACTACTGATCCACCCGCCGCACCGTGGGACCATCTTGCACCTCTGGGTCGCCTGCCAGGGACAACGCGCGCTGACGATCGTCATGCCCGACGTCGTCGATCACTGTAGCGCCAAGGTAGAGTAGCTGTCGTCGTTTCTCCGACGAGCTGGGTCCGTCCGGAATCTTGTGTAACCAGCCGGCCGCAGGTCAGAGGGGGAGGCGGTCATCGAAGCGGATGGCGAGCTGATTGAGGACGAGGGGCCAACCTGGGATGGCGCCGGTCCAGCGTTTGGT
>JADZCW010000013.1 GCA_020851395.1 Phycisphaeraceae bacterium | reverse complement strand
TGAATCACGCCGTCGCGACGGCCTCGACCACGCTGTCGAGCTCGCCGAAGGGGTTCGACTCGACGTAGTGGTTGTAGGGGTCGTGGACCCACTGGCCGTCGACGATCAATCGGTAGCGGTAACGGCCCGGCGGCACCGGCACGCAGACCTGCCAGACGCCCAGTTGCTCATCCCGGACCAGCGGGGTGGCTGTCTGCGACCAGGCGTTGAAGTCGCCGGCCACCGCGACGGCTCGCGTCTTGCCGTCGACCGGCTGCACGAAGAGCAGGCCCTGCGTCGTGGCGCGCACGCCGTAGACCTTGGCGAGTTTTTCGGACAGGGACAGCGGCGGCGTGGCGGGGATCTCCTGGGCCACGGGGGCGAGGACCGAGCCATCGCCGTTGTCGCCGGCCGGGGTGGGCTCGGCCACGGCCGTCGGCGGCTGCGGGGCGCGAACGCTCGGCTCGGCCTGGATGTCGGCGTCGGCCTGGAGCTTGGCGGCCAGCGCGGCGGTGCGGCGCGACAGGGCCCGGGCACGCTCGACCAGCTCGGCTGCGCGGCTGAGCGCCGGGCTGCCGACCGTCGCCGGCTCGGGCGCCTCGGGCGCCTCGCAGGGGTTGGCCATCAGCCACTCAGTCAAGCGTTCGAAGTCCTGCATGCCCCGGCTGCCGGGGTCGTACTCGGTGATCGCCTGGCCGAAGCTCGCCGCCTCCTTGAGCTTGCTGTTGAAGTGCACCACCACGGGCAGGAGCTTGTCGCCGAAGTGTCGCTTGAGCTCGGAGAGGATCTCGCGTGCGAGCTTGGTCCGCACGTCGTACATCGTGGCGAGCACCTTGAACCGCGCCTGGTGGTTGACCCGGCGGGCGAGCATCTCGATCGTCGCCTCCTGCTTGATCGAACCCTGCAGCGCGAAGTAGCCCGTCTCGACGGGGATGATCACCTCGTGGGCCGCGCGCAGTGCGTTGAAGGTCAAAAGGCCGATCGACGGCGGGCAGTCGATGATGCAGAACTCATATTGGTCGGCGACGGTCGAGAGCACCTGGATGAGCCGGCGGTCGCGGTCGGTGGCGTTGGCCAGCTCCTGCTCGATGCCGGCCAGGGCCATGGTGGCCGGGGCCAGGTCCAGGTGGCGGGAGATCTGCCAGGTGACGTCGGCGAAGGCGAGTGAGCCGTCGAGGCCGCAGCGGAGCACGTCAGAGATCGAGCGGTCGATCTGCGCCTCGGGCACGGCCAGTCCCAGCGCGCAGTGGCCCTGCGGGTCCATGTCCACCAGCAAGGTCTTGCGGCCCTGACCGGCGAGCACGGCCGCGAGGTTGATGGCCACGGTGGTTTTCCCGCAGCCGCCCTTCTGGTTGATGATCGCGATGGTTCGCACGGGCTCGTCCTTTCGTCCCTGAGTCGGACCTGCCGGCGTCGAGTGAGCCTTGCCTACCGAGTCGTTGGAGTCCTGACTCGCCGTTTGTCCGTAAGCGGCGAGGGGCGGGCGCAGCGGCTCTGGCCGCTAAGTCCGTCATGCCTCATTTATCGGGACTTATGAATTCAAACCTTGAATATCAGCACTGATAACGCCATTTTCCACGTCGACATCCCCCGCCCTACAATGCCCCCCATGCCACAATGGCCCCATGTCCTGCTGGCCAGTCGTTCACCCCGCCGGGCCTCCCTGCTGGCCGAGGCGGGCGTCCCCTTCACACAGATCGACCCGCCCTTCGCCGACCCGCCCAGCCCGGCGAGCGAGGCGGGCGACGCCATCGCCCACGCGATAGAACTGGCGGGACAGAAAGCTGAGAGTTGTCTGAAGGGTACGGGGTACAGGGTACGGGGTAAGGAGAACCCACTCCCCCCTACCCCGTACCCTGTACCCCGTACCCTTCTGGTCGTCCTGATCGCGGCCGACACCATCGTCGTCAACCCCGACGGGTTGCTGCTCGGTCAGCCCCAGGGCATCGATGAGGCGCGAACGATGCTCAAGAGCCTGCTCGGGCGTGAGCACCAGGTCGTCACGGGTGTGATGCTCATCGCCCTGCGCGATGGCGTGGAAACGCGCCGCCTGAGCCTGGCCGATGTCGCCCGCGTGACTCTTGGTCCCGTCTCGCCCACGGAGCTCGACGCGTTCCTCGAGCAGGGTCGATGGCGGGGCAAGGCCGGCGGGTACAACCTGGCCGAGCTCGAGGGCCGCTGGCCGGTCAAGGTCCAGGGCGATCCGGGCACGGTCGTGGGCCTGCCGATGCGCAGGATCCTGCCCATTCTGCGAGAATGGGGCGATGGATCGCCCGCTGATCCCACGTGAGGCCGACGTCTGACTGCCCCATTTCCCCCTGCAAATGACGTGTCTTCGCGATCCAGCCCCGGCGGGATCGTCGCGGTGATGTCCGGCGAGGCGCGTGGCCCCCAGGCCGGCCTGCTGCGCGTGGGGCTGAATGCGCTCGTGCCGGGCTATGCCGCGGCGGTGGTCGTCCGCAACGCGATGTTCGACCACGGCCTGCGCAGCGTCCACCGGCTGGGTCGGCCGACGATCAGTGTGGGCAACCTCACCACTGGCGGCACGGGCAAGACGCCGATGGTCATCGACCTCGCCCGCCGGTTGCGGGAGCGCGGGCGGCGCCCGGCGGTGCTCCTGCGCGGTTACAAGGCCGACGCGAACCATCGCAGCGACGAGGCCATGATGCTGGCCGAGGCCCTGGGCCCAGGCGTGCCAGTGGCCGCGAACGCCGATCGCTCACAGGCTGCGCGACAGGTCCTGAACACCACGGACGTCGACGTCTTCCTGCTCGACGACGGCTTCCAGCACCGCCGGGTGCACCGCGATCTGAACGTGGTTCTGATCGACGCCTCAAACCCCTGGGGATACGGCCATCTTCTGCCTCGCGGGCTGTTGCGTGAACCCGTTTCATCCCTGCGACGGGCCGACGCGGTGATCGTCACTCGCGCCGATCAGGTCGACGCCGCCGCCCTGGTCGAACTGGATCGACAGATCGAGCGGCGCGCCGGCCGGCCGCCGATCGCCCACGCCGCCCACGGCTGGCGCGAGTACCTCGACGCCGACGGCCGATCGATCCCGCTCGACGCGGTGAAGAACGAGCCCGTGGTCGGCGTCTGCGGTCTGGCCAACCCCGGGGCCTTCGAGCGGTCCCTGCGCCAGGTCGCCGTCGACGTGCTCGCCTGCACGAGCTTCCCCGATCACCACGCCTACACCGAGGCCGACGTCCGGGAGATCGCGGCCTGGGCCCGGCAGAACGGCGCCGAAGTGGTCGTGACGTCGGAGAAGGACTGGGTCAAGCTCCGGGACATCGACCCCGGCGCCTGGCAGGGGCTGTCCGTCCGCCGCGCGGTGGTGGGCCTGCGCTGGCTCGACGGTCTGGATGAGCTCTGGAGTCTGATCGAGCGATCCCTGCTGCCTCCCGCCCAAGCCGGCGGCGTTTGATCAGATCCGCCCGCGACACGGTCGACAGTTCCCTCCCGATCCGCGGCGGGGGGTTGATTGGAGTCGAGCAAATTCTCTACAAATCATGACTTGCGAGCCACAGATAGATGGCAAATTATTGTCCTGCCTAGAAAATGTTGTCCGCCCTGTCCTCGCCACCTCCCGCATGGCGGGCGATATCCTGGGCCGGGTCGATCCAAGGAGTGACCGAACATGGTTGAGCACATGGTCTGGATCAAGTTTCGTTCGGGCGTGACGCCGCAGCGGATCGAGGAGCACCTGACGGGCTTGGCCGGTCTGAGCAAGACGGTGCCGGGGGTCACGAAGCTGAGCATCGGCCCGAACTTCACGGATCGGGCCAATGGTTTCACGCACGGCCTGCTGGTGACGCTGGCCAGCCGCGAGGCCCTGCAGACGTATCAGTTCCATCCCGAGCACGTGAAGGTCGCCGGCCCGCTGCGGCAGGACGCCGAGCTGATGGCCATGGACATCGAGGTGTGAGCCGGGGCGCGCGCGTCAGGGCGCCGTCGTCGCCCCGGCCGCGGCCTCCCGCGCCTGGCCGGGATCCGTGAGCACCGACGCCTGCGGGTTGACCTGGCGCACCTGCTCGAGCATCTGGCCCGCGGCCAGGGTGTTGCCCGCGCGTTGGTAGTAGCGCGCCGCCTCGGCGGCCAGCTCCCACTGCGTCGGCGATTTCTCCCAGGCCCGGTGGTACAGCTCGGCCGCGTCGGCGGGCTTGCCGAGCATCGTGTGCGTCGTCGCCAACTCGGCCAGCACGGCCGGGTCCCGCCGCTCGCCGTCGGTGAGCATGTTCAAGACCTGCAGCGCCTCGGCCGGCCGGTTGGCGCGGCGGAGCAGATTGGCCTTCTTGCGCAGGTAGATCACCTGTCGGGCACGCTCGGACACGGGCGTGTGGTCGATGGCGTGCTGCACCTGATCCAGGGCCATGACGAGCTTGTTCTGCTGGGCGAACAGGTCGCTCAGGCCCGCGTAGGCCGCGTGCAGGTTCGAGTCGATCTGCAGGGCCTCGAGGAACAGCCGCTCCGCCCGGTCGAACTCGCGCTGGCGCAGGTAGACGTTGGCCAGGTCGAGCCGGTAACGAGGCTCCTTGGGGTCGAGGTCCATCGCGCGGGAGAAGTGCGTCCCGGCCTCGTCGGGCTTGCCCAGCTCCAGGGCCAGCGTGCCGGCCATCTCCTGGACCGCCGCCTGTTTGGGATCGAGCCCGAGTCCGAGGCTGAGCTGCTCGTAGGCGGCGGGGACCTGTTGACGGCTCCAGAGCACCTGGGCCAGGAGCGTGCGGGCCGGGGCGAAGCGCGGGAATCGATCGGCCAGCGCCCGCGCTTCCTGCTCCATCGCCGGCCCGAGCAGGCCGGTGGTCATGGCGTGGCTGACCTTCTGGCCCAGGGCCTGGACCTGGGCCTGGGCGGCCGTGGCGTCGAACGCCGTGCTTGTGGTCGCGGGCGAGGGCGCCGTCTGCCGTTGCCGGACGTGGTGGACGTACCAGATCGTCACGGCGAGGCAGAGCAGGATGACCAGGAGCTTGCCCCAGGGCACGGCGGGGCGGGTGGAAGCGGTGTTGCCGCTCGATGAATTCTCGGGAGGGGTCGTCATGTCGTGAGGGTAACAGGGACACGACGCCCCGCAACGCGCGCCGCCGGCCGCTCTATAATCCGGGCGTGGTTGAACTGACGCGTACCGTGCGATTCTGCCTGAGCGACCCCGCCGGGCCGGGCTGGGAGGCGGAGCCCAAGAGCAACACCTTCGCCGGCTGGCCCGCGATGCGCGGTCTCGGTCGTTACTACGAGTTGCTCGTCCGCTGCCGGGGGGACGTCGATCCGGTCAGCGGCTACTTCCTGAACATCCGCCATATTGACCAGGCCGTGCGCCAGGCGGCTTTGCCGCACCTGTTCGCGGTGGTGAACGGGCCGGGCGGGTCGTCCGCCGTGGCGATGGGCGCGCTGATGCGTCGGCTCAGTGAACTGATCCAGCCGGCGCTCGGCGGAAGCGTCGAGTCGCTGCGCCTGGCGCTGACGCCCTTCTACAGCCTCGAGATCCGGAGCCGGGACATGGACCAAGTGCTGCTGCGTCATCAGTATGAGTTCTCGGCCTCGCACCGGCTGCACGTGCCGGCGTGGAGCGAGCAGAAGAACAAGGAAGTCTTCGGCAAGTGCAACAACCCCGCCGGCCACGGGCACAACTACAAGCTCGAGGTCGCCGTGATCGTTTCGATCGACCCCCATGGGCGAGTGCCCGACGTCAGCCAACTTGACGCGCTGGTCGATCAGCACGTGATCGAGAAGCTTGACCACAAACACCTGAACACCGATGTGGTGGAGTTTCGAGCCCTCAACCCCTCGGTCGAGAATATCGCGCGTGTGATCCACGATCTGCTGGAAGGCCCGGTCGCTGGGGTTGGCTCCAAATTGGATGAAATATGTATCTGGGAAACTGGCAAGACGGTTTGCACGTTCAGAAAATCGTATTATGCGTGAAAAATCGGGGCTTTCGATCCATTCACCTATTGCCCAACAGGCGATCGTAGGCTATTTTTCTGGTTGTTGCTCAGTGTTGATTGTTGGACCCTATTCATGGGTCGGAAAGCGGTTCCCGCCGGCATCCGGCTTGGTTTCCATCGTCTGAAGTCAACGAAGACTCGACGTAGAGTCTTTTATGAACATCGGTTATGGCGTTCATGCACGCTATATGGCATAGCGTAGCCTAGCCCCGGCGCAGTATTGTTGTCGTCTGTCAAAATCAAGGAGAAACGTCGATGCTACATCGGTCTGCCTTGCTGGGCATGGTTGTCGGACTGGCTTGGACTGCTACGGCTCTGGGCGGGACGACGGGCAACATCATCGGTGGGGGAGATTTTGAGCAGCTGACCAAGATCACCTTTGACCCCGGCGCGGGAGGCGGCGGCACGGTTCAGGACTACGCCCACTACAAGCAGCAGCATTCGCCTCGCACGGCGGAAGAGATCAGCGCCGGCGCGAATCCGGTACGCGCCTGGCAGTTCCATCCTCAATTCGACCTGGGCCGGTGGATGACTGTCTGGGGCGTCGGGCCCAGCGGGGACTACGACAACCAGATCGGCATCACCACCCAACCTGACCCGCGCAGCCTCTACCAGAACAACGCCTGGGTCGACAGCGTCAACAACCAGAACATCTCCGTCGACCCCTTCAACGCCGGCAACCATGTCATGGAGGGGGTGACGTTCCGGAGCTGGATGGGGCAGTTCGTCGAGGCCCCCAACCGGCAGACGACCGGCACGGCGCAGATCGACTTCGACTACTACATCAAGTACTGGAACCCCGACCCTGACGCCCCGGTCATTCTGCACGCCTACGTCTACGGCCTGCCCGAGGCCGGCCTACCCACCTGGCAGCAGCGATGGGGGCCCGGCAGCCATGACATCGGCACCACACCGAACCTCACCGGCTGGGACCTGCTCTACAGCTCCCCGCACTGGTCCAACTGGGGCGGCAACCTGGCCGACAACGGCTTCGTCCAGATCGCCTACGGCTCGCCCTTCACCCCGCAGTGGCGCACGCTTTCGGACGGCGTGACCTCGACCGTGATGGGCAGCGATCCGGCCGAGTATCTCTACACCGACGGCTCGTTCAACCTCGGCCAGACCTACGCCTACTACTACGTCGAGTTCTGGCTCTGCGTCTACAGCGAGCCGCACCCCTACTTCTGGCTGTACGGCGGCCGGCCGGCGGATGAGTTCTCGGTTGCAGTCGACAATGTCAGCCTCGAGATGGCGCGCATCCCCTTCCTGCCGGGCGACATGAACCTCGACGACGTCGTCAACGTGCAGGACATCAACCCCTTCGTCCAGGTCCTGGGCAGCGAGGCCGCGTACAAGGCCTACCTCGCCACCCGCCTGGCCACACTAGGCCTCGACCCGAGCCTGGTCGACCAGGTCTTTGACGAGGTAGATCCCAACCAGTCCGGCGTCATCAACGTGCAGGACATCAACCCGTTCGTCGCCCTGCTGGCCGGCAGCGGCGTGGACGCCGCCCAACTGGCCGTCATCCCCGAGCCCGCGAGCCTCTCGCTCCTGGTCCTGGCGGGCCTTACACGGCTGGCCAGGTCCTCGAGGCCGTCCGCCTGAACCTTCGCGATCCGTCACGACTACCCGATCGAGTCGAACTGCCGCGGTGACAGACAGTCCGAAGGAGAGACAGGATGCGTGGATTCGCTGCGATGCTTGCTGCGACGACGGCCCTCTTGGCTGCGCCCGCGTTCGGCGCCCTGTCGGACAATCTGGTCAGCGGCGGCGACTTCGAGCAACTGACCAAGGTCGCGTTCTACCCCGGGCCCGGTGGAGGCTCGGTCGTGATGGATTATCCGTACGTCAAGGAACAGCACTCCCCGCGGACCGCCGATGAGGTCTCGGCCGGGACCAATCCGGTCCGGGCGTGGCAGTTCCATCCTCAGTTCGACGTCGGCCGATGGATCACCAACTGGGGCGCGGGCCCCTCGGGCGATTATGACAACCAGCTTGGCATCACTGCCAAGCCTGATCCCAGAAGCCTCTACGTCAACGGCGGGTGGACGGAGAGGGTCAACGGCATCAACGTCTCGCAGGACCCGACCAACGCCAGCAACCATTTCCTCGAGGGCGTCCTGTTCCGTCCCCATGCGGCGCAGATCATGCAGGCCCCGGCCAACCAGGTCGCGGGCCCGGCGACGATCAACTTCGACTACTGGTTCAACCAGTGGGAGGACGTGATCACCGACGCTGACAGCATCTTCCATGTCTGGATCGGCGGCGTGAACGCGGCCGACCTCCCGGACTGGCAGGACCGCGCCGGCCCGGTCTGGGGCGGGGCCCCCCCCGCCGGGTACAACCCGATCTGGGACAGCCCCAACTGGAACACCTGGGGCTGGGCGGGCATCGGCGATGACAAGCCCAGCATCGGCTCGCAGGGCATGCAGTGGCATTCGCTGTCGGGGATGTACCCCGAGACCACGACGTTCAACCTCGACACGACCTACGACTACTACTACATCTCGGTCTGGATGACGACCTACAGCGAGGGGCACCCCTACTTCTGGCTGTACGGCGGGAAGCCGACGGATCGCCTGGCTATCGGCATCGACAACATCGACTTCCGTGTCACCGTCGGCAACGTCCGCGACCCCTTCCTCCCCGGTGACATGAACCTTGACGGCGTGGTCAATGTCCAGGACATCAACCCCTTCGTCACCGCCCTGGGCAGCATCGCCAGCTATAGAGCGTTGATTGCCAACTACCTCATCGCCAAGGGCCTGGGCACCAGCCCCCCCGAACTCGATGCCGTCATCATTGAGATCGACCCCAACCAGGACGGGGTCATCAACGTCCAGGACATTAACACCTTCGTCACCATGCTCGCCGGCAACGGCGTTGACGCGGATCAACTGGCCGTCATCCCCGAGCCCGCCAGCCTCAGCCTGCTGACGCTCGGTGGTCTGTTTTTGCACTCGAGGTCCCGTCGGGCGGTCGCCTGAAACCCTAACTGTGATTCATGGACAACCTTTTGTTCTGACCCTATTCGCACCCAGGAAAACCACGGAGAAGATCACATGCGCCGGCCAATCGTATTTACCCTTGTCGCGGCGGCTGTCCTGGCCGCTCCCACGTTTGGTGCCCTCTCGGACAACATCGTCAGTGGCGGCGACTTCGAAGATTTGACGAAAATCACCTTCGACCCCGGCGCCGGCGGCGGGCCAACCGTTCAGGACTACCCCTACATCAAGGAGCAGCACTCCCCACGGACCGCCGATGAGGTGTCGGCCGGCGCCAATCCGGTCCGGGCGTGGCAGTTCCATCCTCAGTTCGACGTCGGCCGCTGGATCACCAACTGGGGCGCGGGCGCCTCGGGCGATTACGACAACCAGGTCGGCATCACCACCAAGCCCGATCCTAGGAGCCTGTATGTCGGCTCATGGACCGACAAGGTCAACGGCATCAACGTCTCACAGGACCCGACCAATCCCAGCAACCACTTCCTTGAGGGGGTCTTCTTCCGTCCCCACGCGACGCAGATCATGCAGGCCCCGGCCAATCACGTCGCCGGACCGGCCACGATCAACTTCGACTACTGGTTCAACCAGTGGGAGGACGTCGTCCTGGACGCCGACAGCATCTTCCACGTCTGGATCGGCGGCCTCAACGCCGAGGAGCTACCCACCTGGCAGGACCGGGCCGGCCCGATCTTCGGCGGGGCCGACGGCACCTACCCTGAGCTCGGCCCGGACCTGACCGCCCGCACGGTCTGGAACAGCCCCAACTGGAACACCTGGGGCTGGGCCGGCATCGGCGATGACAAGCCGGACATCGGCTCACTCGGCATGCAATGGCACACCCTCTCGGTCACCAACCCCACCGACACTTCCTTCAACATCGAGACGACCTACGACTACTACTACGTCTCGGTCTGGATGGCGACCTACTCCGAGCCCCACATCTACTTCTGGCTCTACGGCTCCAAGCCCTCCGACCGCATGGCCGTGGGCATCGACAACATCGACTTCCGTGTCACCGTCGCCAACGCCCGCGACCCCTTCACCCCCGGCGACATGAACCTTGACGGCCTGGTCAACGTCCAGGACATCAACCCCTTCGTCACCGCCCTGGGCTCCGAGGCCGCCTACAAGGCCTACCTCGCGGTCCGTCTTGCCACCCTGAGCCTCGGCACCAGCGAGGTCGACGCCGTCTACGGCGAGGTCGACCCCAACCAGTCCGGCGTCATCAACGTCCAGGACATCAACACCTTCGTCGCCCTGCTGGCCGGCAACGGCGTCGACGCCGCCCAGCTGGCCGTCATCCCTGAGCCCGCCAGCCTCAGCCTGCTGGCCCTCGGCGGCCTGGCCTTGTGGCGGCGGCGGTGAATGTCATGACCCGAGCATGCGCAAGGTCGGTCTAGCAGGCCAGCATGTGAGATCCACGCAGCGGCCCTGATCCAGAACCTTGCATGGAATCAGGGCCTTTAAGGGGAAGGTGGGGAGAGATGGCCCCCGGCACGGACGAGCGGGCGGCCAGGCCGTGAGGGAAAGGAGAGACGCGGCAGGGACGCTCCATCGGCGAGCTGCTCCGCCTTGAGATTGTTGTGAATCCATGGGTGGAGCAGCCCATAGCCCGGCGGCGCCGGCCAAGTCCGCTGTCGTGACGCCGACCATTGCGTCACGGCTCCTCCCGACGCCCCGGTGATCTTTGTGGACGCTCTGGCGAACAGAGCGTCCACTTTTTTTCGCCCACGGCTCTAACGGTTCAAGCCTCAGGATCGCTTCCGCGGCATCCGTGCGACGGCCCAGAGCCAACCAAGGTTGCGAACCAGCCCCCGCTGCCACAGGCCGTGGCGGACCACCCGGGCCCAGCGGCGCGGCGGCGAAACACAAGCCAACTTCGCGTAAGCGGTCGACGCGGCGGCAACTTGGGGGGGCAGTCGATCCGCGAACCGGCGGAGCAGTTCGTCCGCCTGGGCGATGGTCGGGGCCATGCGCCGGTCGAACTGGCCTCGGTCGGTGATGCGGCGGGCCTGTTCGAGCACGTAGCCCAGCGCCCAGGACTTGACGCCCGTGTCGTTGCCCCCGTGCTGGCGGTGCAGGATCGTCGGCCGCGGCAGGTAGGCAACCCGACCCATCGCGGCGGCGACGAGGATGACCCACCAGTCGTGCATCACCACGTCCGTCGGGACGGGCCGGGCGAGCTCGACCAGCGTGCGGTTGAGCATCATGGTGCAGCCCCAGGCGCAGTTCTGCGTCAGGAGCCGGCGGGGATCGCGGCTGAGCCGAGGGTCGAGGTTGGCCGCCCGCCAGGCCGAGGGGTGGATCTCGTGCAGTTGGGCGTCGACCACGGTCAGGTCCGTGTGCACCAGCAGCGGCGTGCCGGGGCCGACCTGCGCCTCGAGCTCGCGCATCGCGGTGAGCGTGACGGCCACCTTGTCGGGCCGCCAGACGTCGTCGGCGTCGGCGAACATGACGTAGGGGGCGTCGGCCTGATCCAGGAGCCGGGCGAAATTGCCCAGGGCGCCGAGATTGGGCTCGCGGTGGCGGAGGAGCCTCACGCGGCTCGAGTGGCGGGCGGCGGCGTGCTCGAGGCGAGAGAAGGTGTCGTCGATCGAGGCGTTGTCGCGGGCGAGGATCTCGATGTTCGGGTGCGTCTGGGCCAGGAGCGAGTCGAGCAGGGGCTCGAGCCAGGCCGCGGCGTTGTAGGTCGCCAGCAGGATCTGGACGCGCCCGCCGGGCGCTTGGTGGGCAGGGGGTGCGACGCTACCATCGGGGCCGAGCGCCCGGTGGGACGGGTGCTCGGTCTGGCGAGGGTCCACGACATGGCCCAGTTGATCGTACGTCTGGCGATTCATCCGCTGGCGGTCTTTCTGGCGGTGTGGCTGTGCGTGATCGGTCTGTACTCCTGGCACATTTTAGAGTACTTCGAGCCGGGCCGGACGGCCTGGGGCGTGCTGGGGCTGTCGGTGCTAAGTTACCTGGCAGGGATGGTCCTGGCCGGGCTGTGGCTGCCGCCGCGCCCGTTCAAGCCGATGGCGGACGACGCGCCGGCCGGCGCACTCGACTGGCGCCGTCTGGGCTTCTTCTGGGTGGTGGCCGGCCTGGTCATCGTGCGGAACTGGTGGCTCGCGGGCCCCCCGCCGCTGCTGACGCTGGGTCTGGCGGCGCCGACCTATCTCGAGTACGGGTCGTTCAACGCGGTATGGCCCACGGTCTGCGTCGCGACGGTGGCGCTCTCGGCGCGGGCGCCGCGGGCCTGGCAGCGATGGGCCATGCGGGTGATCCCGATGGCGATGTTCGTGCTGCACATCACCCGGGGCTGGCTGATCATGGCCGTGCTCTTCTGGGTGCTGACGGAGGTGCAGGCCCGCAGGGTCAACGACCTGCGCGACGTGCGGCTGGGCCGGCGGTCGTCGATGGCCCGCACGCGGCGCGCGGTCTGGCTGCTGGGCACGGCGGCGGTGGGCGTGACGGGGGTCATGTGGGCGATGGGTGAAATCCGCACGGGCGGCAAGACCATGATGGACGCCTTGCAGGTCAGCCCGCACGTCCGCCCGGCGGGCACGGGGCTGATCTGGGTTATGAGCTATATCAGCGGGAGTTTCGACAACGTCGTGTACTGGATGGACCA
Source organism: Phycisphaeraceae bacterium (assembly GCA_020851395.1). GTDB lineage: Bacteria > Planctomycetota > Phycisphaerae > Phycisphaerales > Phycisphaeraceae > JADZCW01. The sequence continues at coordinate 27,491 of JADZCW010000013.1, read as the reverse complement.
GGGCAGCTCGGCGGATCGCGGCAGCGTGTCGCTGGCGTATCTGCTGCCGGGCGCGCTGCAGGAGTCGTGGGCGGGTTACAACGTCAGCCGGGCCGCGGAGCTGGCGCGTCAGCCGCTGAACAACGCGCCGCACTACCTCGGGCCGGCCGTGCTGGACTTCCGCTGGGCGGGGGTGATCGGGGTCAACCTGATCTATGGGGCGTTGGGCCAGTGGAGCGCGGCCCGGATGACACGCGGCGGCGGCCGGATGTTCACGCACACGGTGGTGCTGGGGGCGACGTACCTGTCGTTTTTCGCGCCCTACCTGCTTTTCTTCCCGTACCTGCTGATGTGGGCGATCGGCGTGGTGTGTTTCAGGTCGGCCCGGACGGCCAGGCGGACGGGGGGCGCGCCGGCGGCGACGGACGTTCAGGCGACGTCCACGACCGGCTGAACGGAGTCCTCGGCCTGGGCGGGCGCGGGGGCCGGCTGATCCCAGAACATCTTGTGCCGCGGCAGGCTGAAACACCGGCGAAGGGCGTTGGGCAGCCGGCGGTGGCCGCGACCCGCCGCATATCCCGCCAGGCGGGCGGCGTCGTAGTAGGGGATGACGAAGAACCACCCCCACTGGCGATGGCGGACGAGGTAGCGGGCCTGCCCGGCGAGGTAGGCCAGGAACTGGCGAAGCGGACTCTCGAGCGGCCGCGAGCCGAGGTCTTTCGCCGGCTCGGGCAGTTGCGACCAGAGGTCGCGCAGGGCGCTGCCGATGTCAAAGTAGCGGCGGAAGATCTGGGCCGGCGTGTAATTGTGGGCGTGATAGACGGCCGTGTCCCCACGGTAGAGCACCTCGTGCCCCCGGCGCAGCAGGGCCAGGCCCATCGCCACGTCCTCGCAGACGATCAGGTTCTCAGGGAAGGGTTGTTCGAGCAGCGTCTGGCGGCGGTAGGCGGAACCGACATTGGAGATGCGCACGCGGCTGAGCGTCAACGGCTCGCCCGGTCGCGGCCGGTGCCGGCGGTTCTCCGGGCCGTAGCGGTGCTCGAGGGCGTAGGCGTGCGGGGGGATGGTGCCCGGCGGTGGCAGTTGCCGGCAGAAGACGCCGCCGACGGCCGGGTCCTGCAAGGGCTCGACCATCCGCGCCAGCCAGCGATCGTCCGCCGGCACGGCGTCGGCCACGAGATACACCAGCAAGTAGCCGCGGGCCAGCCGGGCCCCGAGGTTCCGCGCCCGGCCGTGCTGGAACCGCTCGGGCGCGATCGAGTGCACGTGGGCCCCGAATTCCCGGGCCACCTCTTTGGTCCGGTCGGTCGAGCCGGAGTCGATGAGCACAATCTCGAACGGCTCGGGCGTCTTCTGGCCGACCAGCGTGGGGAGCATGCGGCGAAGATTGCGCTCCTCATTGTTGGCGAGGATGATCACCGAGATCTTAGGTGAAGTACCGCTCATGATCGGCTGCGGCGGGGGCTGGAGGCCTGTCTGGTCATAGCGTAGAAGTCACGGTTGGATGCGTCAATGAAGAAAGCCACGCGAGCCCGGAGGTGCACGGGATCTTTACGGATGTCTGACGATGGAAGATTAATTGACTTTCATGGCGTGGGCGGTTTAAATCCGGCCGTGCGCATGTAGGGCCAGGAGAACAAGGTTCTTGCGAGCTGATCGCCAAGCACGGACGCGGAAGAACCAGGGACAACGGCGTCGGCCGCTGGTCCTGAAATTGATCGGTGCGCTGGGGTTGAGCCTGACGGTCCTGGCGCAGACGAGCGCCGGCGGGGTCGGCCGCGACCTGGGCCCGGACTGGTACGTGACCGAGCAGACGTCCGAGGCGGTGTTCGTCGGGCAGGCCGGCGTCACGCCCAAGCTGGTCATCCCCAAATCCGACGTGCTGGACAAGAGCCTGGGGCTTGAGCTCGACACCGACGCCAAGCAGTTGGTCCTGCGCAGCGGGCCCGAAGAGCTGACGATGGACCTTGGCGCCGGCCAGCCGGGCGAGCTGGAGATGGTCGGCAGCCGCCAGCGACCTCGCCTGGCGCTCAACGGCCTCGAGGCCGGCCCGGCACGCGGGCGGTGGATTCGTCTGCTGATCCTTGAGCCGACGCCGACGATCGAGCTGTCCCTGCCCGGGGCGAGCTACGCGAACCTGCGATGGAGACAGCCCGCGCCCTCGCTGGCCCAGGCCGCTCAGACCGTCGCCCCCGCCCCGGTCATCACGATCGAACCTCCGATCGTCACCGCCCCGCAGTCGCCTCCGTTGGACGACCAGGAGCCCGTGTCCGAGACCGTCGTCGCGCCGGCCGCCACGCAGCCGGCCGATGCCCAAGAGGCCGACGAACCCCGGCACTCCGCCGTCCCGAGCGTTCACCATTACCCGACCCCGGGCGAGCCGCCGAGCGAGCTCGAGCCCGCGGACCATTGGCGGTTCCTCTTTCATGCCACCTCCCAATTCGACACCGCCTATTTCTACCGCGGCATCGGCCAGGAGAACGAGGGGCTCGTTCAACTCGGCGCTGAGATCCGCGTCCGTCCGTACGAGGACCGGATGTCCGACGTCTTCAACAAGCTCGACGCGGTGATCAAGCTCCGCTCGTTCCACACCTTCGGCCCCACGGCCAACACGCCCGGCGGGGGCAACGAGAAGTTCTACGAGCTGGACTTCGACGGCGGCGTCGAGTTCACCGGCTTCGAGCGTCTGCTCTTGGGGGTCTACCAGACCAACCGCATCGGCGTGAACCAGCAGTTGGCCGACGTGCACGCCTTTGAGGCGAAGCTGGCCTTCGACGACAGCACGCCGGCGTTTCCCTTCAGCCTCCAGCCCTACGCGCTGTTGACGATCGAGTACCAGGGCGACTCCGACGGCGGCAACCCCAACTCCAATGCCCCCGGGTTCGGCCAGGGCATCTACCTGGAGCTGGGTGTCCGGCCGGAGTTCGAGCTGCTGAGGATCGAGAGCTTCAAGCGGCCGATCACGCTGGCCGTGCCGGTGCGTGTCGGGCTGAGCCTGTCGGACTATTTCGAGGACCCGGCCGGCCAGGACCAGTTCTTCGGCTACGGGCAGATCGGTCTGGAGCTGAGCATCCCCCTGCTGACGATGTCCACGCCCGGCGATCAGATGGTCCTGCTGGACCTGACGACCGGGGGGTCGGTGTTGTTCCTCGGCAGTCCGCTGCAACGGCTCAGCTTGGCCAACGGGACGGGGGACAGCCCCGTCGTGGTGATCGGGTCGGTGGGGCTGGAATTCACCTATTAGTCACGGCGGGGCCGGAAATCCGCAACGAACCAATGAATCGCCGCTGATCGAGGGAGGCTGACGATGAGCAGAAACGCGATGGCTTGGGAGGGCGTCGGCGGGATTCTGCCCGAGGAGGTCTCGCGGGCGGTCGCGCCCTGGGCGGCGCTGGGCCGGCAGTCCTGGCCGAACCTGACCGCGGCCACGACGCTCCTGGCCGACGCGATGGCGATCGTGCTGGCGACGGCCGCGGCGCTGCTGATCGAATCGGCCTGGACCGAGGGATGGCCGCAGCGCCGCGAGCTGCTGGCCTGCTGGCCCTGGCTGGTGTTCCTGCTGACGGTCTACTGGGGCATGGGGGCCTACCCGGGCGTGGGGCTGGTGGCGGCGCGCGAGCTGCGCCTGCTGACGCGGGCGACGACGCTGGGCTTCCTGCTGCTGGGCGCGGGGGTGCTGCTGCTGTCGGACAACCCCGCGTCATCGCGCGGCATGATGGTGCTGGCGTGGCTGCTGGCGCTGGCGACAGTGCCGGCAGGCCGGGGGATCGTGCGCTGGATGTTCGGCCAGCGGACGTGGTGGGGGTACCCGGTGGTGGTGATGGGCCGGCGGTGCGTCTGCCGGCAGGTCATCCGGCTGCTGCAGGCGCAGCCGGCGTTGGGCCTGCGGCCGGCGGTGGTGCTGACCGATGAACTCGCGGGCGGGTCGGCGATCCGGCGCGTGCCGGTGGTGCGTGGGATGGACCAGGCGCAGCGCGTCTCGAGGGCAGTGGGGATCCACTACGCGATCCTGGCCATGCCCGAGGCGGCGCGATCGGAGCTTCTGCGGATGATCGACCAGGAGTGCCGGGTGTTCCGGCGGGTGCTGATCGTGCCGGACTTCCTGGACTTCTCGACGCTCTGGGTGCAGGCGCGGGACATGGGGGGGATGCTGGCCCTGGAGGTGCGTCAGCACCTGCTCGAGCCGATGCCCCGGCGGATCAAGAGGCTGATGGACCTGTTGCTGGTGACGGCGGGGATGGTGGTGGTGCTGCCGCTGGGGCTGCTGCTGGCGGCGTTGATCAAGCTCGACTCGCGCGGGCCGGTGCTCTACCGTCATCGCGTGATCGGGCGCCAGGGCGTTGCCTTTGACATGTTCAAGTTCCGCACGATGGTCGCCAACGCCAACGACGTGCTGCACGAGACGCTCTCGTCGAATCGGGAGCTGCGTCAGGAGTGGGAGGTGACGCGGAAGCTGCGCGCCGACCCGCGGGTGACGCGGGTGGGCCGGTGGCTGCGCCGGCTGAGCCTCGACGAGCTGCCGCAGTTCATCAACGTCATGCTCGGTCAGATGAGCCTGGTCGGGCCGCGCCCGTTCCCCGAGAGCGAGCGGGCCAAGCGCGGCGACCAGATGGACGTCTACTGCCGGGCCGTCCCGGGCATCACGGGGATGTGGCAGGCCTGCGGACGCAACGAGCTGACCTACCGTGAACGCATGCGGCTGGATGCTTATTATGTGCGGAACTGGTCGGTCTGGCTGGACGTGGTGATCCTGATCCGCACGGTCGGCATTCTGCTCGACCGACGCGGCGCGTACTAGCGAGTCCATCGCCGGCGACCCGGCAAGAGCGGAAGAAGCATGATCCGAATCGAGACGCGGTCCTGGAGGCGAGCGATCGGGCTGGGGACGCGGGGGCTCCGTGCGGCGGCGTGGGCGTTCGCGGCGGCATCGCTGGTCGGCTGCTCGGTGGCGGCCTCGTTCAGGGACCCGCGGTCCAAGCCCGAGCACGCCCCGGTGGCGGCCAGGCCCATCCCGGCGGTGGATGACGTGACCGTCGAGCGCGGCGAGCCGACCGACGGCGGCGACGGCACGGCCGTCGTCGAACGCCAGACCCTGCGCGTCCCGAGCGCCCCGACGGGCGAACCGCCAGCCGACTACGTCATCGGCCCCCACGACGTGCTGTACGTCAACGTCTTCGGCAAGCCCGAGCTGGGCAGCCCGGCCGGGGCGGTGACCTTCGGCAATCGCTCGCTCGGCTCTCGCGTCGACGGGCGCGGACGCATCCAGCTCCCGATGGTCGGCATGGTCGAGGTCACGGGCCTGACCCTCGGCCAGGCTCAGCAGCGGCTGGCTGAGAAGTACAAGCGCTACATCACCGAGCCCTGGGTCGTCGTCGAGGTGCTCGAGTACAGCAGCCAGCCGGTCTACCTCGTCGGCTCCTTCCGTCAGCCGCAGGTGATCTACCTCAACCGCCCGACGAGCCTGCTCCAGGGCATCGCCCTGGGCTCGGGGCTGGCGGACAATGCCTTCCTGCCCGGCGCGCGGGTGATCCGCGGCCAGCACGTGCTGCCCGTGGACGTCTACCGCCTGCTCAACGAGGGCGACCTGGAGCAGAACATCTGGCTCATGCCCCAGGACACGCTCTACGTTCCGGACCTCAGCGAGCAGCGCGTCTTCGTGCTGGGCAACGTCAACCAGCCCGGGGCCGTGCCCATGACCCAGGGCAAGCTCACGCTGACCGAGGCCATCTCCATGGCGGGCGGGTTCGTCAAGGTCGGCGGGCTGCTCAAGCAGGTCCGCGTCCTGCGCTCCTACTCGCCGACGCGCGGGGAGCTGATCACGGTGAACCTGAAGATGATCCTCGACGGCCAGGCCCCTCCCTTTAACCTGATGGCCGGCGACATCGTCTACCTGCCCAAGAGCAAGCTCGGGAACTGGAACGACCTGATGCGCGAGATCCTGCCCACGATCGAGGTCCTGGGCAACGTCGTGACTCCCTTGGCCCAGATCATCTCGGCCTCCAACGGCAACAACATCAACAACTGATCACCATGACCGGCCAAGACACCCACAACACGACGCCGACGGACGGGCTGGACCTGACGGCGATGCTCGAACCCGTGCTCGAACACAAGGGCCGCCTGGCGACGCGCACGGCGCTGTGGGCCGCGGTGATCCTGCTCGCGGGCATGCACCTGACCCCGATGTTCACCAGCACCGGCTCGGTCTACGTCGAGGACAAGCCGGCCCTGAGCGCCATGGGCGCCGCGCCGACGAACCTCAGCGCCATGCTCGGCGGCACCGGCGACGTGCTGTCGCAAAAGGACCTGTTGCGCAGCGACCGCCTCTCGCTGGCGGCGATCGAGGCCTGCGGATTCAACGCCAGGCTCTCCGGGCCCAGCCGGCTTCGCCCGCAGCGGCCCTTCTTCTGGCAGTGGCGGATCGGGCGTGACACGGGGCGGTACCTGCGCGGCCTGTTCGTCCACCAGACCACCACCGCGCCGCACGTCTATCAGAAGCTCACCTTCGACATCGAGTTCGCGGCCGACGGGAAGTTCACCGTCGCCGATCATGAGAGCGGCCAACCGCTCGGGGAGGGCGAACTCGCCAAGCCCTTTGTCACGCCCCGGGGCAGTTTCGTCCTGGACCATCATGACGCGAATGTTCCCGAGGCCGGCACGCGGTTGAAGCTCACCATCCGGCCGGCCGGCAGCGTGCTCGAGAAGTTCTCCAAGAAGCTCGAGGTTCAGGCCACCAGCCAGCTCACCTCGCAGAGCAAGGTCATCCGCGTCAGCTTCTCCGACCGCTCGCCCTTCCTGGCCCAGGAGGCGGTGACGGCCCTGCTCGAGGACTACTCGGCCATGAAGGAGCACTGGGCCGACGAGCTGTCGGAGAAGGTCGGCCAGTTCGCCACCCGCCAGCTCGACCAGATGCTCGCCGACGTCCGCCAGTCGCAGTCCAAACTCGCGGCCTACCAGACCGAGTCCGGGGTCATCGCCCTGGACGAACAGGTCAGGCTCCAGATCCAGAGCCTCGTCCAGCAGGAGCTGGCCCTGCGCGAGCAGAAGCTGAGGCTCTACGAACTCGAGCAGCTCGTCGAGGGCCTCAAGTCGGGCCAGACGGAGATGACGCTTCCCTCCTTCGTCGAGGACCCGCTGCTGCAATCGATGGGCCAGCGGCTGACGCAGGTCAACGCCGAGGCGGCCGCCCTGCGCTCGCAGTTCCGCGAGGACTACCCGCCGCTGGTCGCGCTGCAGTCGGCCCGCAAGACGCTCGTGGGGGACATGGCGGCGTCGATGACCAACTACCTCGAGCGAGCCAACAAGCGCGTGACGGAGCTCGAGGCGGAGATCAACCAGTTCCGCTCCGGCCTGACCGGCATGCCCGAGAAGGCGCAGGCGTGGATGGATTACGAGCGGGCCGCACGCATTTATGAAAACCTCTGGGCCAAGACCGCCGAGATGCGCCACCAGGTGGTGCTCAGCCAGGCCAACACGTTGATGATGACGCGATCGGTCGATCAACCGATGCTCCCGCTGCGCGAGTCGTTCCCCAGGCTGTCGCTGCTGGCGGCTGTGTCGCTGCTGGGCGGACTGGTCGTGGCCACGGGCCTGGAGGTTCGGCGGCACCGTCGGGCCCGATGCGCCGCCGGGCGGTAACATCTGGCCGTATGAAACTCGACATCCAGACCGGTCAGTGGCGCCTGGGCTCCGGCCCAGGCGGCTTGGGTTCTGATTTCCGCCTGCTGGCCACCGGCGACATCTGCCCGTCCCGCGGCTGGAAGCTCGACGAACTCTTCACGCAGGGCCCCGACGCCGTTCGGGCCGTCTACGGCGACATCCTGCCCATGCTGGCGGACAAGGATCTCTCGGTGGCCAACCTCGAGCTGCCGCTGAGCGACCTTGGCCAACCCATCATCAAGGACGGCCCGGCGCTGCAGGGCCCCCCCGCCGCGATCGCGGGCGTGGCGTTCGGCGGTTTCGATGTCGTGGACATGGCCAACAATCACGTCAAGGACTACGGCCCCGAGTCGATGCTCGAAACCGTCGAGCTGGCGCGCCGGCACGGCCTGGGCGTGGTGGGCGTCGGACGCAGTCTTGAGGAGGCCTGGCAACCCCTGTTCGTGGAGCGTCACGGCCTGCGCGTGGGCCTGCTGGCCGTGGCGGAGAACGAGTTCTCCAACGCCACGCCCGAGGAGGCCGGCGCGGGCCCGTTGCACCTCGGGCCGGTCTGCGTCCGCGTCAGCACGGCACGCCAGCAATGTGATCTGCTGGTCGTCTTCATCCACGGCGGCAACGAGTTCTGCCCCATCGCCAGCCCGCGCATGGTCCGCGACTACCGGGCCATCGCCGAGTCCGGCGCCGACGCGGTCATCGGCCACCATGCCCACACCGTCCAGGGCATGGAGGTCCACCAGGGCGTGCCGATCATCTACAACCTGGGCAACTTCCTCTTCTGGGCCCCGGCCTCGAGCGAGGACGCGCTGTGGTGGGTGGGCATGATCGTCCGCCTGCACCTGAGCGGCCGAACGTGCGTCGGCGTGGACATCCACCCCACCCGCATGGACCCCGCCACCGGCCACGCGAGCCTGCTGCCCCCGGCACAGCGTGAAGGCTTCTTCCGCCGGCTCAACCGCCTGTCCGAGATCCAGACGGACCCCCAGGCACATCGGCGGTTCTGGAACGCCTACTGCCTCTTTCGCCTGCCGCACTTCCTGGCCCGGATCAAGGAAACCCGCGACGGCATGGACAACCCCAAGCTCCGCGTCGTCGCGGCTGCGCACCTGAAGAATCTCTTCTGCTGCGAGGCCCACTGGGAGGTCATCTCGACCGGCCTGGAGCTGATCCGCCAGGGCCGGGAAAACGACTTCGCGGCCGAGCGGGAAGAGCTTATAAGCCTCTGTCAATCCGCCACATAACGGCCCAAATCGTCTGACAAAAGTCCTTTTCCAGACCACGGTCGGCGACGACGAAACCTGGTAAAATAAGTCGTTTTGTGTCCCACCTGCCAGGAGGAGCCGCCGATGGCCACATCCCCCACCGCCGCTACCGCTGACCCAGCCGCCAGCAATCTCGACCGCCTGACGCTGCGGGGCTCGCACGCGGCGATCATCGGCATGCAATGGGGCGACGAGGGCAAGGGGCAGATCACCGACGTCCTGACGCAGAAGTTCGACCTGGTAGTCCGCTACAACGGCGGGGCCAATGCCGGGCACACCGTCCTGATCGGCGAGCAGAAGTTCGCCCTGCACCTGGTCCCCTCGGGCATCCTCAACCCCAAGGCGATCAACGTCGTCGGCAACGGCGTGGTGATCGACCCCGAGGCGATCCTCTCCGAGATCCAGGGCCTGCGCGAGCGCGGCGTGGTCATCGGGCCCAACCTGTTGATCAGCGACCGGGCCCACGTCGTGCTCCCCTACCACAAGGTGCAGGATCGGCTGCTCGAGCAGGCCCTGAATCAAGGTCGCGGCGGCGGCGAGATGATCGGCACCACCGGGCGCGGCATCGGCCCCTGCTACGCCGACAAGGCCCTGCGCGGCACGGCTGTCCGCATGGGCGAGCTGCTCGACCTGCCCGCTCTGCGCGACAAGCTCCGCCATATCGTGGACGTCAAGAACCATATGCTCGGCGCCCTGGCGTCGGGCTACGGCCAGGCGTTCGAGCCCTTTGACGCCGAGGCGATCTATCAGCAGTGCGCCGCCTGGAGCCAGCAGCTCGGGGCCCACATCCGCGACACGACGGATCTGCTGCACAACGCGATGGAGTCGGGCAAACGGATCCTGTTCGAAGGGGCCAACGCCTGCCTGCTGGACGTCGATCACGGCACGTACCCCTTCGTGACCTCGAGCAACTGCTCGTCGCTGGGGATCTATGCCGGCTCGGCCGTGCCGGGCGGGCGCGTCGGCGACATCATCGGCGTGGTCAAGATGTACACCAGCCGCGTCGGCGGCGGGCCGATGCCCACCGAGCTGCACGACGCCACGGGCGAGCAGATCCGCCAGACCGGCCACGAGTTCGGCACCACCACGGGCCGGCCGCGCCGCTGCGGTTGGCTCGATCTGGTGGCGGTGCGCTACGCGGCGCGGCTGAGCGGCTGCACGGGCATCGCGGCGACGGGGCTGAGCGTCCTGGCGGGGCTGCCGGAGCTGAAAATCTGCGTGGGCTACCGCTACAAGGGGCGCGACCTGCCCTCGTTTCCGGCCGACGCCAACGTGCTTAAGCAGGTTGAGCCGGTCTACGAGGCGCTGCCAGGCTTTGGCCGACCCGTGGCGGAATGCACGAGCTTCGGCGAACTTCCGGGGCCGGCCCAGACGTATATCAAGCGGGTCGAGGCCTTTGTGGGCGTGCCGGTGATCCTCGCCTGCGTGGGCCGACGGCGGGACCAGATCCTCGTCCGTTGACGTTGTGGCGATAGAATCAGGCGACCCCCGAGGCGAATCCGTCATGTCCGGATCGACCAAGCCCACCACCACCATCGAACCGCGGCCGCAGCCGGGCCCGGCGGGGGCTGTGGATCTCGACGCCAAATCGCTGCCCCGCCACGTGGCGATCATCATGGACGGGAATGGCCGCTGGGCCCGCGCCCAGGGCAAGCCCCGCGTCTACGGCCATGAGCACGGGGCCCGCAACGTCAACCCCATCGTCACCGAGTGCGCCAAGCTGGGCATCGAGGTCCTGACGCTGTACGCCTTCTCGACGGAGAACTGGCTGCGCAGCAAGGCTGAGGTCGAGTTCCTGATGGGGCTGTTGCTGCAATTCCTCGAGGCTGAGCTGCCGACGATGCTGGCCAACAACGTGCGGTTCAAGCAGATCGGCCGGCGGGAGGGCCTGTCGCCGACGGTGCTGGAGATGATCGACCGCACCACGGCCGCCACGGCCGGCAACACGGGCCTGACCCTCGCCCTGGCGGTCAACTACGGCTCGCGGGCTGAGATCACCGACGCCGTCCGTGCCATCGCCCGGAAGGTCAAGGCCGGCGAGCTCGATCCCTCCGCCATCGACCAGGGCGTCATCAGCGACCACCTCTTCACCGCCGGCCTGCCGGACCCGGACCTCTTGATCCGCACGGCTGGGGAGATGCGCCTGAGCAATTACCTGCTCTGGCAGAGCAGCTACGCTGAGCTCTACGTGGCCGACGTCTGCTGGCCCGATTTTGACGTGGTCCAGCTTCACGAGGCCCTGCGGGCCTACGCCCGGCGAACGCGGAAGTTTGGCGAGGTCGTCGAGCCCCGGGCGTAGCCCCCCTGTCACATCGAGCGCCTGAAAAGAAAACCGCCCGGACGAACCGGGCGGCGTGGGTGGATCTATTCTGGAATCCCCGGGTCAGCCGGCGATCAGAGGTCCTTGAGCAGTTCCTCGATCGCGCCGTCGACCTTTTCCGGGGTCTCGTAGGCGCCCAGGGCGATCTCCTGCTTGACGCGGGTGATCAGTTCGTCGCGGGTGTCGGGGATCTGGTCGAGCCGGCCCAGGAGCTGTGCAGCCGCGGAGAAGTCAGCCTGGTCTGAGCGGGCGGGCTTGGCGGGCATGGCCACCTTGGCGTCGGCCGGCTTGACGTTGGGCGTCAGGGCCGGGGCATTGGGTCTGGACAGGGGGGAAACTTCACTCATCTTCGAATCTCCTGGACTCGCACTTCGCTCGGCGCACTATCTCCGCCGCGAGGGATTCTATCGGACTTCCCTCACTAACCGTATCGGTCGGAGAAAACCGTTCAGCTCAAAATACGAGTCGTCTGTTAAGTCTTGGTTCGGGTATGTCCCGTCAGCCCGCGCGACCCCAGACGGGCTGATTCACCTTATTTAAGGTCCCTTGCGTGGCTTAGGCTGCCGACGAAGCCGGCCTTGGCCCGGCAGGAACTACGCTTGGCCACGCGGGGTTTAGCTCTGTACTTGTCATCCGTCGCACTCACGGCCTCACGAACGCCGTGCTGCTCGAACACCATGAATATCGCCCAGCGAGGCTTGGACTCTTGAAGGAATGTCGGGCGACTGTTTAGTTCTTTAAGATCAGATAAAACAACATCTTGCGAATGAAATCCGTACGCTGCGTCCGGTAATGCGTTAGGCGATGGTAATGCCGCTGGATGCTTTTTGCGTCCCATAATCGCGGCCGACGTGCTAGCTCGATGCGGCGGCGCTCCGGTTCAGATCGGCGAGTGCTGCCGCACGGCCGCGGCCAGGTCCATCGCCTGTCGATTCGCGGGCACGTCGTGCACGCGGATGATCCGCACGCCCGTGCGCACGCCCAACGCGGTAGCGGCGCAGGTCCCTCCGAGACGATCATCCGGCGGCGGCGAGATGCCGGTCGACGCTTCGCTGATCCCGGCGATGAAGCGCTTGCGGCTGGCGCCGATCAGGACGGGATGCCCCGTGACCACGAGCGTGTCGAGACGAGACAGGAGCGCGATGTTGTGCTCGAGCGTCTTGCCGAAGCCGATGCCCGGATCGAGCACGACGTGATCCCGCGGCAGGCCGCGATCCATCGCCGCCGCGGCGCGCTCGAGCAGGAACTGTCGGACCTCCATCACCACGTCGTGATACGTCGGCGCCTGCTGCATCGTCGCGGGCGATCCGAGCATGTGCATCAGCACGATCGGGACGTGCCGGGCCGCAGCCAGGTCGAGCATGGCGTCGGGGCGGGAAGGCGCGGTGCCGCCATGCCGCCCGGCGGAGATGTCGTTGAGCATCCGCGCGCCGGCGTCGAGCGCGGCCCGTGCCACCTCGGGGAGCGTCGTGTCCACGCTGATCAGGACGTCGCCGAGATGCGCCGCGTCGAGCGCCCGGCATAGCTCCTCGACCACCGGCAGCACACGCCGCAACTGCTCGCTCTCGGATACCGACGAGGCGCCGGGGCGCGTCGACTCGCCGCCGATGTCGATGATCGCCGCGCCTTGTCCGGCCATCGTCAGGCCGTGCTCGACGGCCGCGCCGACGCTGTCGCCGAACCGGCCGCCGTCGGAGAACGAGTCCGGCGTGACGTTGAGCACGCCCATCAGACAGGGTCCCTGGCTCCAGGGCAGACGCGGGCCGGGCTGGGGCGGATCGGTGGCCACGTCTCTAGTGTAATCAGATCGCGGACGTCGGCGGAAATGGGCGAAGGCCCGCGAGAATCGCCGGACGAGGTCCAGGGGCAATCACGCCTCGAGGATGTACTGCTCGAGGGCGTGGGCGACGCCGTGGTCGTCGTTGGAGGGGATGACGGCGTGCGCCGCCTTGCGGACGCGCGGCGGGGCGTTCTCCATCGCCAGGGACAGGCCGGCCCAGCGGAGCATGCCCAGGTCGTTGCGCGCGTCGCCGATGGCCATGACGCTCTGCCGGGGCACGTGGTAGTGCCGAGCGAGCCGGGCCAGGGCGTGGGCCTTGTCGGCCTGGGCGTGCTGGACCTGCACGACGTGGTTGTCGGTGATGGCCGCGTTGATCCGGCCGGCGAAGCGCTCGGCCAGCGCCGTGGCCACGTCGGCGCGCCGCTCGGCTGTGGTCTGGAAGAGCAGGCGCGTAGCGGGCTGATCCACGAACTCCGCGGGCGGCGCGGCGACACCCATCCCCAGGTCGAGCTGGGGCACGGCGTCGGCCGGTGACTGAGCGGCGGACACGACGGCCGGGACGGGCACTTCCCTCCAAGCGTCGAGGTTGTCCAGGCCAAACCAGGTCGTCGGCTCGATCCCGCGGACGACTTCGATGATCTGCTGAACCAGCGCCGGCGGCAGCGGGCGATGTTCCAGGACGTGGTGGCTGCCCGGCTCGATGATCAGGGCCCCGTTGTAGGACACCAGGTGGGTGTCGAGCCCGAGTTGCTGGTGCAGCGTGATCAACCCCCGTGGCGGGCGGGCCGAGGCCAGCACGAGCCGCACGCCCCGCGTCGCCACGCGCTCGATCGTTCGGATGACGCGCGGGGTCAGCTTCTTCTGTGACGACAGGAGCGTGCCGTCGACGTCCAGGGCGACGAGCTTGATGGCCGCCCGAGGTGATTCGGCAACGGCCAGAGGTCGAGGTTTTCTGAACAGCAGGTCGAAAATGGCGTCAACCCCGTGCGTCAAAGGTCTTTAGAGGCCCAGGTGATCCTTGTGTGAAAGCACGGTCGCGCAGCGCGGCCGTCAAGAAGATGAACGTGACATCGGAGAATTCCATGCACGAAATGACCCCGGCACAGCGTGTAACCTTTTTCGGACGTTGTCCTAACGGTGCTCTGATCGTGGTTCACCGACGACGTCGGCATAGGGATGCCGTCAAGATGTTCCCGTCGGCCTCAGGAGCCCACCGGATCCCCACCTCGGGTCCCAACTCCCCGGGGTGATTGTTTAAGATTGAGGGCTTGGAAGAGAGAGCGACCATGACCGATTCGACCATGCCGAGTCTTGCCGGCTATCAGCCTGCCCTGCACCGGGCGCCGATCAGCGACGCCAACCGGCTGGGCATCGACTACCGGGCCGAGGCGCCGCGCCTGCCCTACCGCGGAGAGGTCTGGGACTGCCACGTCCACCTGCGCAACCTCGCCTCAGCCCGCGCCTACATGCAGGCGGCGGAGGTCTACGGCACCAAGCGCGTCTGGTCCATGACGCCGTTGGAGGAGGTCGACGCCATCCGTGACGAATTCGGCAAGCGGATCGCCTTCATCGCCGTGCCGGACTACTGGGCGACCGACTGGCTGCACGCGATGGGCGATGACTGGCTGCGGCGGATCGAGGCCTTCGCCAAGAAGGGCGTGAAGGTCTGCAAGTTCTGGGCGGCCCCGCGCGGGCTGGACAAGTGGGACCAGATGTGGATCGACTCGCCGATCCGGCTGCGGAGCATGAGGCTCGCCCGCGAGCTGGGCATGACGCTGATGGTCCACGTGGCTGACCCGGACACCTGGTTCGCCACCAAGTACGCCGACGCGGGCAAGTACGGCACGAAACGCGACCACTACGCGCGGTTCGAGCGGATGCTGGCGATGTTCCCGGACGCCGACTGGTGGGCCGCGCACATGGCCGGCAGCCCGGAGGACCTGGATTTCCTCCAGGGCCTGCTCGACCGCTGGCCGCGTCTACGGGTCGACACCTCGGCCACCAAGTGGATGGTGCGCGAACTCTCGAAGCATGCCGACGTGCTGCGGGACTTCCTGGCCCGCAACCCAGGACGCGTGATGTTCGGCACGGACATCGTGGCCGACCCGGCGAACCTGAGCTTCGACCTGTTCGCCTCGCGCTTCTGGGCCCTGCGCGCGCTGCTCGAGACCGACTACGACGGCCCGAGCCCGATCGTGGACCCGGACCTGTCGATGGTCGACCCGAGCCTGCCCAAGGAATCGACGGCCCACCTGCGCGGCGCATCGGTTGATGCGGCCACGCTGACGGACGTCTACGTCGGCGCGTGCCGGGGGCTGTTGGGCTGAGTGCGGCTGTTGTTTGTCAGAAGAACATGGCGCCGGAACCTGCATCCGGGCTGGAGATCAACCTATGTCACGCTGGAAATCAGGAGTGTTTGTGGTGCTGACCCTTCTTGCCGCGGTGACATCCGCCCAGGCGCAGCAGCGTCGGCCGATGACGGTGGTGCTGATCCCCACGACGCACATGGACATCGACTTCACCCAGCCGCCGGCCGGGTCGTACAAGCGGTACGTCGAGTGCATCGCCCAGGGTGTCGAGGCCTGCGAGGCGGACCCGACGGCGCGCTTCAGCGTGCAGATCGCCTCGGCCACGGCGGCGTTCCTCGAGGCCCGGCCGGAGCTGGCGGATCGCTTTGCCGAGTTGGTGCGGCAGGGGCGGATCGAGGTCTGCGTCAACTGGACCAACCCGCACTACAGCGAGCTGAGCGGTGAGCACCTGGTCCGGCAGATCGCCTGGTCGCGCTGGTGGCTGCACGAGAAGCTGGGCGTCTGGCCGGCCGTGGCGGACAATGGTGAGCTCTCGGACGTCACGCCGCAGCTCGCCCAGGTGATGGTGCGCAGCGGTGTGTTGTATTACCACGCGTACAAGAGCGGCTGTCCGTCGCTGACGGCCGGCGGGCGCGACTTCGCGGGCAACGCGTGGTTCGTGGGCCTCGACGGCTCGCGGCTGCTCTACAACGCCCAGAACTACAACATGGCTGAGGAATTCGGGAGTGATCGTCCGTGGGGCTGGCCCGAGGGTGAGCCGGGGGGGCAGCGCGGCCTGCGTTCGATCCCGACCGGCCGACTGCTCCTGCTGACCGAGGGCGGGCCGGGCTGGGACGACGCCATGCCGCCGTTGGACAAGCTCTGCGCGTTCGTCGGGGGCTGGAACGCCGACGAGAACTGCTCGAAGAAGGCTCAGTATGTCCTGGGCACTTATGCCGACTACTTCGCCAAGCTCCGCCAGGAGCTTGACGGCGGCGCGACGATCCCCGCGCTCAGTGGCCACACCGAGCACGGCGAGATCCTCTACGCCCGGGTCTGGAACCTGGCGCGCGATCGGGCGATCTTCGAGAACACCATTACTCAGGCTCAGACGCTGGGCGTCTGGTGCGACTGGCTGGGGCTTGAGGGGCTGAGCCAGGAGGAAGTCGAAGCCGCCTGGCGGCTGGCGATGGAGAGCTCGACGCACAATTGGGCCTTTACCGACCAGGGGCAGCGGACGCTCGAAGCCAAGGCCGGCAAAGCGCGCGCCGCGTCCGAGGCGATGCGTAAGCGTCTGTCCAACGAGCTTGCCCACCGCATCGCCCCCGAGGGAGGAACCGTCGTCTTCAACACCCTGCCTCACCCCCGGAAGGAGATCGTGCGGATCGGGGAGGAATATCAAGAGGTGGAGTTGCCGGCGATGGGGTGGGTCGTGCTGCCGCCAGCCAAGGAGCGTGGGGCACGCGAGCTGCTCGCCGAGGACGGCGTGATCGAGAACGCTCGCTACCGGGTAGAGGCCAGCGAGGAGGCCGGCCTGACGCGGGTCTATGACAAGCTCAAGGGGCGGGAGCTGTTGTCGCCGGTGCAGGACGCCTGCGTGCTGACGGTGCGGTGCAGCTACGTCGAGGCCATGGGCGTCGAGCGGGCGGAGTACTTCCTCGCCGCCGACGCCGGCCAGCGGATGAGCCCGGAGAAGTTCGAGAAGACCAGGCAGCTGCTCGCGGGGTTCGACGCCGCGATGACCCCGCGGTCGGTCAGCACGCGGATGGCGGGCGACGCGGCCGAGTTGACGGTCGAGGGCGATACCGGCGGCGCGCCGACGCGCCTGGTGGTGCGTCTGGGGCAGGGCAGTGACTTCGTGGAGATCGAGCTCTCGGGCCAGCGCGGCCGGGCACCGAAACTGACGCCGGAGATGCGCTCCTCCGAGGCCCAGGCGATGCTGCGACCGGGCCCGATGTACTTCGCGACGCTGGAGCTGGCCGCCGGCGACGACGCCCTGGCCCGGGTCAGCGTGCCGTGGGGTTCGATCGAACCGCCGAGGGCCATGCCCCGTCTGGAGCCGGCGACGGCGCGGAACGCCAGCAGCGCCGTGGCGGCGGCGGACGCCCGGATGTGGTACGGCGTCTATAACGAGGCCTGGCACGCGCCGCTGGAGAACTTCTTCGGCGCCCGTATGGTCCAGCCGCGCTGGCTGACGCTGTGGAATGACGCACCCTCCGGGGGCGGGATCACCTGGGCGCAAGAGGCCCCCTACGCCAACGTCTTCCGAGACAAGGAGAAGCCCAATCGCTTCTACCGATCTCTCTGGCAGGGCAGCAGCGGCACGGGCCGGTATGTCTGGCGCCTGCGCGGGCACGACGGGGACTGGCGGCAAGGTGGGGCTGAGCGCTTGGCCCAGGAACTCAATCAGCCTCCGCTGGTGGTGAAGGTCGAGGCGGCCGGCGAGCAAGCCTCCACACTGCCAACGGCGCTGCCGGGAACGATGAGTTGGTTCGATTGGCCTGATGATCGCGTGGTTTTCAGCACGCTCGAGCGGACCTACGACGGCAAGGGCTATCTCCTGCGGGCGTATGAATCCTCTGACAAGGCCGGCGACCTGATCGTCCACCTCAACGGCGCGCTCAAGGGCTCGACGTGGAAACGAGCGGACCTGCTCGGTGAGCCGGGGGCGGACGTGCCGGCGTCGACCGACGATGAACGCACTGTGCCCGTCGGCGCATTCGAGATCGTGACGCTGCGGATCGACACGCCCAAACCTTGACTCGCGTGGAAGAGCCTCGGTCACAGGCATACCATAAACACCCTCCCCGGGACCCGGCCGACGAGGTTCGGCGGGATGGCGAACGCCCACGCGAGGACACCCATGCGCACACTCAGCCGGCTGTTCGCGAATAACCGGGCCTGGTCCGAGAGCATGCTCCGGGGCGACCCGGAGTTCTTCCGCCGGCTGCTCAACCAGCAGCGTCCTGAGTACTTATGGATCGGCTGTGCCGACAGCCGCGTGCCCGCGAATCAGATCGTCGGGCTCCTGCCGGGCGATCTGTTCGTGCATCGCAACGTAGCCAACATCGTGGTCGAAGGCGACATCAACTGCCTCTCGGTGCTCCAGTACGCGGTCGACGTGCTGCGGGTCCGGCACGTGATCGTCTGCGGCCACTACGGCTGCGGCGGCGTGGGGGCGGCCCTTCGCGGCGATAAGCTGGGTCTGGCCGACCAGTGGCTCGACCACGTGGCCAAGATCCGCGACAAGAACCGCGACCAGCTCGACCACCTGCCCACCGAGAAAGATCGCCACGACCGCCTCTGCGAGCTCAACGTCATCGAGCAGGTGTCCAATGTCTGTCGGACACCGATCATTCGGGAGGCCTGGGCGCGTTCGCAGCCCGTGTCCGTCCACGGCTGGATCTACAGCCTCGAGGACGGCCTGCTGCGCGACATGAACATGTGCGTCACGGAGACCGACGAGCTGCGCGACCGCTACGAGGCGGCCCGGCAGACGCGGCCCGTGGCGAAGGCCTGACGGAATCTGTCCCGCTTCTAGTGCACCAGCATCGACGCGAAGGCGTCCCAAGCTGACGTGCGGGCGACGATCGGGATCATCAGCGCGATGGCCGTCAGCACGACAAACCCCACCGCCAGCCAGCGGTCGAATGACTTGATCAGCACGCTGCGGATCAGCAGCAGCACGCCGGCCGTGACCACCGCGAAGAGGGACGGCCCGAAGAGGGGCTCGAGGAACGTGCCGAAGTAGAGGTTGTTCAGGCCGTCGATGCGGTTGAGCGCCGCCGAGATCGTCGCCAGCGTGGCGGTGAGCATCATGGCCTTGTGGATCATGGGGCGCTTGCGCTTCCACACCCCGACAGCGACCAGGATCGCGAAGGCCACCGCCGAGATCAGCGGCACGGCCATGAACTGCTTGGCAGTGTAGCCCATGATCGTCGCCCCGGGCGGGGCGTAGCGAGCCGACTGCACGCCGATCATCAACCCCAGCACGAAGACCGCCGCCGCCAGCGCCACGCCGAACCAGCCCAGGGTCATGTGGACCTTGTATTTCTTGATCGCCACCAGCGTGGGCTGGACGATGCCCAGGATGATCCACAGCGCCATCGCCACGCCGTGCGTGATCACGAGCGTGCGGATCGGCGGGGTGATCTCCCGACCGGGATAGGCCCGGCCGTGGAAGTAGAAGAGCTGGAAGCCGACGATCGTGTAGATCAGCATCAGCACGCCGGCGGCGGGGTAGAACCACCGCGCAGCTTTGAAGGGCACCACGCGCGACGGGCGGACGGTGGTCGCGATAGAAGCCGAATTCATCCCCATAAACGGTTCCTTATCGGGTGACGTGAGCGTCGTCCTGCCGACATCGGCAGGGCGGACACGTCGTGCTTGGTTGTGGATCAACAGGCGTTCTCTGTTGTGCTTTCGCCGCGGATGGACGAAGTGACCTAACGGAAAGGGGTGCGAAGGAGCCGGTGGCGTCGGGTCGTGCGCTTTGTTTCTCCGCCCGAGGCGGGCACGACACCCATGACACGGATATCGCGAAAAAAGTAGCCGCCTGTCAGGGCCAAGGCAAGGGGCGGTGGATCGGCTGACAAGAAAATCTTCAAGACAACAAGCAGCCGCAAGCGGACTGCTCTGTCTCTTTGGAGGGAAGGATCGTCCTGGGATTATGCCCAGTCGACAGTCCGGCGCGTCGGACCGGCCATCGCGTGCTGGCGGGCATCTTCGAGCGTCATCGAAGGATTGGCGAAGTCCATACCCATGTATCGCGTGAGGATGCTGAACGCCTCGACGTTGCGATGCAGCCCGACGAAGGCGTCCTGCCCCGGGCCCAGGGCCGATAAGAGCGTCCAGTCGCAGGTGTGGGTCGTGCCGGTCCAGCCGATGCCGTTGGTGTTGCCGACCAGTTCGCCGAGCGCGCCGTAGTAGTTGTCCGTCTGCTGGTTGAGCCCGCCGTGGCCCTTGCCCTCGACACCCAGGGCGACGGCCTGCGCCTGCTCGGACGTCAACTCCACGCCCGTGCCCTTGCGGACGATCTCGATCACCGCGTCGGTCGGCACCCCCGCCCGGCCCTCGGCCGCCCTGTAGAACTGCGGGAGCATGACCTCGTAGGACTGACGAGCCAGGGCGACCTTCTCGAAGGCCGCGTTGGTATCGCGGTAGCTCTGCCCGATGCCGCGCAGGCCGGGGTTGGAGTTGCCGTGGTCCGACGTGATGATCACCAGCGTGTCGGGGTGCTCCCGCACGAACTGGAGCACCACGCCGATGGCGTCGTCGAAGGCGAGTTGGTCCCACAGGATCGCCCCGGCGTCGTTGGCGTGGGCGGCGTGGTCGATGCGGGCGCCCTCGATCTGCATCAGGAACCCGTCAGGCGCGTCGGCCATGCAATCCAGGGCGTAGCTGGCCATCTCGGCGAGCGTCGGCGTGCGGGCGGCGAGCTCGGGGTCGCTGTTGGTGTCGAGGGTGTAGGGCATGTGCCCGTCAGCGAAGACGCCCAGAACCTTGGCCTGCTTCTGGCCCGGGGCGATATCACTGCGCTGTTTGAAGATCGTGTAGCCCTTGTCACGGTACGCGGCGAAGAGATCCGCCTTGTCCTTGCGCGTGTCGGACGAGAAATGCTTGTGCCCGCCGCCGAGCAGGACGTCGACCACGTCCAGGTACTGCGGGGCGATCTCGTCCTCGTCGTCGCGGGCGGCCTGGTTGGCGGCGAAGCCGGCCGGCGTGGCGTGTGTGATGCGCGCGGTGGTCACCAGCGCGGTGCGCTTGCCGACCGACCGCGCCAGAGGGCACAGCGGGGTGAGCTTGGTGCCGTCGGGCAGCGTGTTGATCATGCCGTTGTAGATCCGCGAGCCCGAGCCCCAGGAGCTGCTGGCGGCGGCCGAGTCGGTGGTCAGCGAGTTGAGTGAGGCCATGTCGAACAGGCCGTGGGCCACGTCCGGTCGGGTCAGCAGGCCGTGCCAGTGGGTGAAGGTCTTGGGCCCGCGGACGAGGCGGCTGAAGTGCTCGGTCATCGTCGGCACGCCGATGCTCATGCCGTCGGAGACCATGAAGATGATGTTCTTGGGCCCCCCGGAAGACCGGGTGGCGGCCGTCGGCATGGTGGTGGGGATCTGCTGGGCGCGAACGGCCTTGGGCAGGCTCGCGGCGGCGACGGCGGCGGCGCTGAATTTGAGCATTTCGCGGCGGCTGAACGACGTGCCATCGTGCGGCATGACAATCTCCAGAGCGACAATCGTTGGATCGGGCGGGATGATGTTGAATACGCGTATGCTATCGCGGAGGTTGCGGGCCGGGGGCGATTTTCCTTGGCTCGGATGAAAAAAACCCCTCGCCTGTGGGCGAGGGGTCGAGAGCATTTGGCGAGTTGTGGGCGCAGGGCTCAGGCGAGCTTACGGGCCTCGGCCAGGGCGGGGTCGTACTTGGGCTCCTGGGCGATCTCGGGCACGAGCTCCATGTAGCGGACGACGCCGGCCTTGTCCAGGACCAGCACGGTGCGGGCGAGCAGGCCCAGCTCCTTGATGTAGAGGCCGTAGGCCTGGCCGAAGGTGCGGTCCTTGTAGTCCGAGAGAGTCACGACGTTGGTGGCGCTGGCGGCGCCGCACCAGCGCTTCTGGGCGAAGGGCAGGTCCATGCTGATCGTCAGCACGGCGGCCTTGTCGCCGAGCTTGCCGGCCTCGTCGTTGAACCGGCGGGTCTGGAGGTCGCAGATGCCCGTGTCCAGCGAGGGGACGACCGAGAGGATGACGACCTTGCCCTTGTAGTCCGAGAGTTTCTTCTCGGACAGGTCGATGGCGACGGCCGAGAAGTCGGGGGCGGGCTGGCCGACCGCGATGGTCTGGCCGACGAGGGTGACAGGCTTGCCTTTGAACGTGACCGAGGCCATGAGCGTCTCCTGGGGTATGGGGCTGTCGCACCGCGGAATAGGCCCGCTGCGCTTCGATGGTGAGCGGGGCCAGGCCGGTGCGGGTGTGCGGTGATTCTAGGGCCATGTCCGCCGGGGACAAGTGGCCGGGAAAATCCCTCAGCCAGGCGATCAAAGGAGGCGTGAGGGTGATGCCGGGCCGGGGTGCCATGGGCGTCCATGACTGCCGGCTCAGAAGATCATCACGCGGGAGGGGCTGCCGTCGGCGCGGATGACCGACTGCTCCATCTGAAGTGCGACGTAGGCATCCTCGGCCGTGACAGGCGGGTGCGAGCCGTTCTCGACGGCGGCCAGGAAGAGCTCGACCGATCGCTGCACCGCATGCTGAAGGTCGCTGGGCACGGCGTCAGCGGCGGGCAGCGGAGGCAGTTCCGTGGCTGTCTCGATGCGGAGCTGGCCGGCGAGCCGGTCCTTGCGCGTGCTGTCGATCCGCAGCGTTGCCTGCTCGGTGACGAGTTTGAGATCAAACATCTCCCGGTCGTAGCGCTGGTAGGCCGAGGAGGTCAGGACGGCCGCCGGTCCTTGCTGGTAGGAAAAGGTGGCCGTGACCATGCGTGTGGGAAACAGAACGATGCTCCGTCGGTCCGGCCAGAGGTCGGCCAGCAGGCCCGGCTCATGCTGCTGGACGGACTGCACCGACTCGGGCTTGCCCAGCAGGTAGTGGATCAGGTCGAGCATCGGGTGCCAGCAGAAGCTGTTGGCATGGATGGTCAGGAAGATGGGCCGGCCGAGATAGCCCGCGTCGAGTGACTGTTTGATCCACTGGATCAACGGCAGCCAGCGGAAGTGCATGGCCACGGCCAGGCGCCGGTCGGCGGTGCGAGCGGCGTCGGCCACCTGGTGCGCGGCCTCAAGCGTGTGGCCCAGCACCGGCTCGCAAAGCACGTGGCAGCCGTGCCGCAGCGCGGTGATCGCCTGGTCGGCGTGCTGCCGCTCGGGGCTGGCGATCGACACCATCTGGGGCTCGACCTCGCGGAACATTCGTTCGAGGTCGTTATAGGCCGGGACACCGTACAGCTTGCCCAGACGCGTGGCGCCGGAGAGATCGGTGTCACAGACCGCCGCCAGCGGCGCTTCGTCGCAGCGCGCATGGACCGCAGCATAGAACCGGCCCGCCTGGCCGGAACCAATGACGACCGCACGTAAACTCATGTTCCTGCCCCGGCCGGCCGAATCCCGTGGCCGATGCCGATGATCAAAAATGCCCCTCAGTTACCCGGCCCGAAGTTGGAACGACCATATCAATGCACGGCTCGCTTCGTCAATACCTTCCGGAATAAAGTTAACGAAATCGATCGCTTTCTTGAGACTGTTTGATACTTTATGCCCTTCTCGTTCAGCCTGATTCGGTCGCCGTGACCGACCGTCGCGGGATGGTCGCGTGGTGTAAACTCGCCGCCAACACGGCCGATCAACCCACGGATGCACAGCATGCAGTATCTCCCCCTCGGCCGCAGCGGCGTGAAGGTCTCGAGGCTCTGCCTCGGCACGGTCAACTTCGGGCCGCAGACGCCCGAGCCCGAGGCGCGCGACATCCTCGACGCCGCCGTCGAGGCGGGCGTCAACTTCATTGACACGGCCGACACCTACGGCAAGTTCTTCACCCGCCCCGATGTCGGCGGTCATCCCGGATGGACCGAAGAGATCCTCGGCCGATGGCTCAAGGATCGGCCCGGTCGTCGCGATCGGATTGTGCTGGCCACCAAATGTTACATCGAGTGTAGCCCCGACATCAACGATCGTGGTCTGTCGGCTTTCCACATCCGCCGCGCCGCCGAGGGCAGCCTCCGTCGGCTGGGCGTCGATCACGTCGACCTCTATCAGATGCACCACGTCGACCGCCAGACGCCCTGGGACGAGGTCTGGCAGGCCCTCGAGACGCTGATCCGCCAGGGCAAAATCACCTACGTCGGCTCGTCCAACTTCGCCGGCTGGGACATCGCCACCGCTTGTCAGATCGCCCGGCAGCGCGGGCTGATGAGCCTGGTCTGCGAGCAGAGCAAGTACGGGCTGCTCTGCCGCACGCCGGAGCTGGAGGTGCTGCCAGCCTGCCGTCACTATGGTCTGGGCGCGATCGCCTGGAGCCCGCTGAACAACGGCCTGCTCGCGGGCATCGAGTCGCTCGACGAGATCGCCCGCCGCGGCGACGAGGGCTCGCTCAAGAACCTCGAGCGCCACCGCCCCAAGCTCGAGCGTTACGAAAGCCTGTGCCGGCGGACCGGCCAGAAACCCGCCCAGGTCGGCTTGGCATGGGTGTTGGCCAACCCCGACCTGACCGGTCCGATCATTGGCCCCCGCACCATCGAGCACCTCCACGACGCTCTGGCCGCGGTGGAGCTGCGTCTGGACGCCCAGACGTTGGCGGAGCTCGACGCCATCTTCCCCGGCCCCGGCGGCGAGGCGCCCCAGGCCTACGCGTGGTGAGAGAAAAAAAGCCCGGGATCATGCGGATTCCGGGCTTCTCGGAACATCGATGGCCTGTCGCGTTATCGCTGACGTCGCACCAGCATCGCCGCGGCGCTGATCAGCACCGCCAACGACGCCGGCTCGGGAACCGGCGTGGCGGTCCATTCCCACGTCACCTCCGCGCTGCCGTAACCGTCCAGCGGCTGGCCGGTCGTGATGTCGCCGATGTAGACGCGGTACGTCGCGGTGTAAAGGCTCTGCGTCGGGTTGAGCACGGCGTAGGCGTTGTGCTGCATCGCGCCGCTCCACATCCAGCGGTCGCCGTCGGCGGCGAACACCGGGGCGTAGGCCGGCGCGGCCGGGGGACGCAGGAAGACCTCGAGCCCCGCGTCATGATGCAGGCGCTCGACCCAGATGGATCCTCCCTGCGGGAGAGTGATAAAGCCGCCGGGGTTCCAGGCGTACTGGAAGTTGTACGCCCTGTCCGTCAGCACCGACCAGGCCAGGGAGGGATCGAACTCGTCCGGCGGCTCGAGCGGGCGCAAGGCCGGCGTCGCTACGGTGTCGTCGACGTGCAGGGAGATGTTCACGCCGTCGAAGGAGACGTCGGTGTGCTTCATCGGCGCGCCCATCATGCCGACCTGCCCGCCGCCGATCTGGGGCATGACGTAGGCGGCGTCCGCCGTGGGGGCGAATGGGAGGGCCAACAAGGCCGACGTCAGAACGATCACGGACACACGATTCACACGCATAAATCTCTCCATAGGGCTCGTGAAAAGGAAACTTCCGGGGGGCTCATCGCGCCGTGCCGGGGTTCCACAGGTCGACGCCCTGGTCAAGGTTGAAGGTGGCGGCGAAGGGCATCGACTCGGCGTGGCCGTCGACGAAGCCGTAGTTGCTCGTCGAGCCGTGCCGGGCCGTGTCCACTTCCGGGGCGCCGCCGAAATACCAGAAGTGGGCCATGATGTGATCGCCCATCGAGCCGCTGGCCAGCTCACCAAACAAGATGGTGCCCGAGGGCAGCGGGACGGTGACGATCGTGGGGTAGACCGGCCCGGTGGGTGAGCCGGTGATCTCGCCGGTCTCGCCGGCGGTCAGCTCGAACCAGACGCTCTTGCCGTAGCTCCACTGCTCGCGACGCGTGTCCTGCGGGCAGCGATACAGTCCGTTGAACAGGTCGTCCCAGGCCGGGCCGGGGGCGGAATACTCGAACCCACCGAGGTAGGGGCACAGGGCGTAACCCCAGGGCATCGCCCGGTGAGCCAGGGCCGAGTGGGAGCTGCGCGGCAGCTGGTCATCGTGCTCCTGGGCGTACATCAGCGTCGCCGAGCCGATCTGCTTGATCTGGCTCAGGCACACGGCCGACCGGCCCGACGCGCGTGCGGAGCCCAGCGCCGGCAGCAGCAGGCCCATGAGCAGGCCGATGATCGCGATGACCACCAGCAGCTCCACGAGCGTGAAGCCGACGCGCCGAGAGGATGGAACAGGCCACCGATCGCGCATGACGCGACTCCTCGATGAGGGCACGACGCGTGCCGACACGAACCGCGCCGGCCGGGCCGGGCGTGGTCCACGGATCTACACAGGGACAAGAGCGAAGGGCGTCAGATCGCGAGGGGAGGGGCTCGGCCGAGGTAGGTCACGCACGGCCCGAGACGATCCGGAGCGTGCGATCGCTCCACGGGCAGCACCAGCAGCAGGGCCAACCGGTGCGGAGGAATCACCAACGGCGGGGGCGGGACGGTCAGCTCGGAGAGGTGGCAGACCGCGCAGGACCTGGTCGGCATCGGCCGGCCGCGGCCGGAAGTCGGCGACGACTCGACGGGCCGCGGACGGCAGCAGGACGGGAGTCCCGTCATCTGCGACGTGCACTCCGCCGCGCCGGGAGCGATCGCGGCCGGCTTGGGGCCGGGCAATTGGACAGCGCCGCGCTGGTGGGCCGGCAGGAACACGCCGAACCAGAACACGCCGAGGGTGACAACCACCCAGTGCAGACGTCCGCGATCCATGAGCGAAACTATAGTGATTTGCCGTCAAAAGCCCGCATGATCCGTTGCATCGCTCGCGACAAAGAGGTCGCTTGATACACCAATGGCTCGGAGGGTTGCTCCGCGAATCGCTGCGCTTTTTCCAGCATCATCGGACGGAGTGTCCGCAGACCAGCGCCATCCTCGAGCTCGTCGGCTAGCAGCGCCAGCGCCGCGAGCACGTCCCCGCCCGCCCAGTCATCGTCGGCGGACACCTTCTCGCCCGTCCGGCCCAGGTAGTGCACGCGCAAGTCCGGCAGACGGGCGGTCGCGAACGCCAACACCCGCCTGCCGATCTCGGGGGCTGACTTCGCCACGCCGCGCGCCACGGTGGCCGAGTTGCCCAGGTGGATGATGTCGTTGGGCGAGAAGGCAACGCCTCCCCCCGCCCCCGGGAGGGTGGGCATGAGCGTCAGCACCTCGGGCTGAACGATCTCGTGCAGCAGGCCGCACGGAGCGAGCGCCTTGCGGATCAGCGAAGCAGATCGTTCAGCCACGTCCGCCAAGGCCGCATCACCCGTGTCCTTGGCGACCTCCGCCAGCAGGTCCGTGTCATAATCCACCAGATAGGAATTAGTCGCGAAGGCGCGCGTCTGGAGATTGAAGTAGTTGCGGATGAGCCAGATGTTCTGGTCGACCGCCGCGTGGCGGGCATAGGCGTGGAGGATCAACACAGACAGATCGCGGTCCGCCGGCCGGTTGAACAACGCGCTGCCGCGCCAGAGCGCCTCGGCCAGCCGAAGCGCCTCGGTCGTGCCGCTGGCGTCGAGGGCTGTGCCGGGGCGATACCGCCACGCCACCATGCCGTCGGTCAGTGGGTCCGAGGGGTCGTGGGCCAGCAGGTGAGTCAC
>JADZCW010000012.1 GCA_020851395.1 Phycisphaeraceae bacterium | reverse complement strand
TGAACTGGATGCGGCTGAAGTCCAGCGAGAGGGCCTGGGAGAGGGTGCGGATGAGCAGGGTCTTGCCCAGGCCGGGGACGCCCTCGAGCAGGACGTGGCCGCCGACGAAGAGGCAGGTGAGCACGCCATCGACGATGTCGGATTGGCCGACGATCACGGCGGCGAGTTGCTCGCGGACGGCCTGGTAGCTCTGGGCGAAGCGCTCGATCTGCTGGGGGACGGGGGTGGTGTCGTCGGTGGGCATGGCGATGCTCCTCGCGGAAAGATCAGTTTACGGCGGGTCGAGGCGTTGGCGTGCGCGGCGCTTGGCGGCCAGGAGGCGGCCGGCGGGGGTGGATTCGTCGATGGGGGGTTCGTGGGTTTCCGTCTTTGACGCAGGTGGGGTTGGGGGTGATTGTGGGGTGGGGGTTTCGTCGGCCAGGCTCACGGAGGGGAGCGGCTGAGGTTTGGGCGTGAGGGTGGCGGTGGGTGTCGTGTCGCCGGCGCGGGATTCGTCGAGCTCGGCGGCGCGGCGTTTGAGTTGCGCCAACGTGGCCTCGGCGGCGGGGGCGGGGGCGGAGGCGCGGGTGAGGGATTGCCAGAGACTGCGCGGCATGGCCAGGAGCCACATGGGGTCCCAGGCGATGCGGCGGTTGGCGACGTCGAGCAGCAGCAGGACGAGCAGCCAGGCCATCCAGGATCGCCAGATGGGGCGGATGGCCCGCGTCTGCTGGACGTTGTCGCGGAGGAAGAGGCTGGGCAAGGCGTCGGGCGAGGCGGGCGGGCGGTCCCACCAGTCGAGGATGCGGCCGCCGGTGAGCTGGGCGATCTGCGTGACGTTGCCGGGGCGCGAGGCGAAGTCGCGCAGTTCGGGGCTGGCGGGGCGCGTCACGCCGCCGAAGGTGATCTGGGACTCGGGGAGGCTGGTATCGAGACCCTCGGCGGCCAGGTCGCGCGCGTCGGGCGTGGCCAGGACGGTGGTGAGATAGCTTCCGGGGGTGGCGGCGGGGAGGGTGGCCTCGTAAATGCCGGGGGCGGTGGGCGCGAGGGTGACGGGGATGGATTCGCCCTCGGGGGAAAGCACGGTGGCCAGGACGGTGGCGCGAGGGGAGGTTGAAGCGCGGGGGGCTGAGCTTTCGGGTGCGGACAGGTCGAGGCGGAGGTGGAGTTGATCGCCGTCGAGGGTGGTTAAGAGGTCCATGGCCCGGCTGGCGGAGGGGCGGGCGATGGCGCGAGCGGTGCGGGCCCAGAAGTCGCCGTAGCCGTCCCAGGGCAGCCAGTTCGCGGCCCAGCGGCTCGTAGCGTCGGAGGTGAAGGCGGCGACGCGGCCCAAGCCGACCTGCCAGTGGGCGAAGAGGGGTTCGCCCTCGGGGCCGGCCCAGGGCATGACCACGCGCGGGTCGCGGCGCGGGCTGGTCATGACCAGGCCCTTGAGGGTGGGGAAGCGGTCCATGCCGGCGGTGATCGGCGAGTAGCTGCCGCGCAGCTTGGGGGTGAAGGTCACTTCCTTGATGAGGTTGCGGCGGACGGTGCGGGCCTCCTTGATGAAGACCTGGGGCAACTTCCGGGGGTCGTCGACGGGGTAGTAGGTGCCCTTGGAGGCCTTGGCGAGCATCTCGAGCAGCGGGCTGTTGCGGGCGTCACCGACGCCGACGGTCGAGAGGGTGATGCCGGCGCGGCGCATGCGAGCGAGCAGCGGGCTGTAGTCGTGCTCCTGGCTCTGGCCGTCGGTCAGGAGGACGATGTGGCGGGCGGCGGCCTGGCTGGTCTTGATCGGCTCGAGGGCGGAGACGGCTTCGTCGAGGGCGGGAAAGATGTCGGTGCCGCCGCTGGGCTCGATCGAGCGGATCAGGCGCATGGTCGACTCGGCCCGGGCGTTGGGACCCAGGGGGACGACCCAGTCGGGCGAGACGTCGAAGGCGACGACGCCGACCATGTCGCCGGGGAAGAGCGTCCGCACGGCCAGGACGGCGGCCTCGTTGGCCAGTTGTTGCTGGTTGTACATGGTGCCCGCGACGGGACTGGCCATCGAGCCGGAGTGGTCGATGACCAGGATCAGAGCGCCCGAGGGCAGGACGGAGTAGGCGGGGATCTCGCAGGAGACGGGGAGGATGGGGTCGACGGGCGAGCCGGCCCAGCCGCCGGCGCCGAAGCTGTCGGGGCCGCCGACGACGATCAGGCCGCCGCCGAGGTCGTTGACGTAGCGGACGAGCAGTTGCTGCTGGCTGGGGGAGAGGTCCTCGACGGGGATGTTGTGCAGGATGACGGCGTCGTAAGGCTGGAGCTCGGAGTCGGAGGCGGGGAAACCATCGACGGGGAGGGTGGCGACTTCCAGGCCGCGGGAGGTCAGGGCGTCGAGCAAGGGGTTGCCGATGGGCTGGACGGGTTGGCCCTGCTCACGGCGGGGCGAGCTCGAGGAGCCGTCGCCGACGAGCAGGAGCTTGCCGCGGCCGTGGACGAAGCTGAATCCCTCTGCCCGCAGGTTGGTTGTCACCAGGCCCGTGGCGTCGGCGGGCTCGAAGTGAACCTCGAAGCGGTTGGGGCCGCGATCGCGCATGGGGATCTCGATGCGGCGGACACATAGAAAACCGCCCCCCCCGGAAGTGGATGTTGGGGGAATGGCGTTGGGGGTGGTTGTACCCCCCGGCTGAGCCGGGGGCTGAATCACGGGCGCGGCGTTGGCGGGGAGCCAGTCGGCTTGGGTGATGGGTTGGCCTAGGCCGTCCTTGCCGGGGGCGAGGTCGATGGTGGCGCCGTTCTGACGGACCAGGAGGTTGCCGGCTGAGGGTGACGCGGCGCGGAGGACGACGCGCAGGGCGACGGTCTGGCCGGTGCGGGCCTGACTCGGGGCGTCGACGGATTCGACGACGACCTGCCGGCGGGCGCGGTACGCGATGGGGATGACGTCGATGGGGATGCCGGCGGCGACGGCCTGGCGGGCGGCGGCGAGGACATCGGCGTCGGCGACGGTGGCGTTGCCGTCCCAGGCCAGGACCATGCGTTTGGCTGTATCGGCGGGGAAGAGGGCCAGGGCTAGACGGATCGCGGCGGCGGGGTCGGTGCCCTCGGCGGGTGTATGGATCAGGCCGGACTCGGGGGGCAGGCCGTGGGCGGGTAGAGCAAGGACGGAGGCTTTACGGTCGAAGGCGATCAGGCCGTAGCGGTCGTCGGGGCGGCGATGGGCCTGTCGGCCGTCCACGTCGGAGATGAAGCCGGGCGCGGCGGCGTGGCGGAGTTGGGCGTCAAGCCACTGATCGACGGCTGCGTTGGCGGTGGTGGTGGGCGAGGACGCCCCCGCCCCCGGAAGTTTGGCGAACTGGCGGACGGAGCCGGAGCGGTCGAGCACGGCGATGACGGTCAGGTCGGACTGGACGCGCACGGCCTGCGGGCCGGCGAGGATCAGGACCAGCAGCGTCAGCACGGCGGCTCGCAGGACCAGGGCCACGCGTCTACGCCAGCGGTCGACGTAGCGCAGGCGTTTCTTGCCGAGCCACAGCAGCGGCACGATCGCCAGCAGGAGCCAGAGGAACCGGGGATCGTCGAAGGCGATGGGCATACGGCTGGCGGGGTGGTCCTTGG
>JADZCW010000011.1 GCA_020851395.1 Phycisphaeraceae bacterium | reverse complement strand
TTGACATCCTAATACCGTCGCGCTACAAAAAAGTGGTGAGCGGAGCCCGGAACGGCCGACGGTGGAGTTTAAGAAAGAGCTTTCTCCCCTCCGCCCCGTTGTCGCCTCGGCGGCAGCGGGGTTTTTTATGCGCGGCATCTCACTCACGTCCTCGCCGCGAACGTCGTTCTCTGCAATATTGGATCAGACGCCGGACAAGAACTGAACGTGCACCTCGCGATGACGCGGCCCATCGAACTCACAGAAGAAGATGCCCTGCCACCGGCCCATCCGTAGCCTGCCCTGATCGATCAGCACCGTGACCGAGTGGCCGACCATCGCCGCCTTGGCGTGGGCGGCGCTGTTGCCCTCATCGTGGCGGTAGGCCTGCTGCTCCCAGGGGACCATCCGGTCCAGGTCGTGCAGGATGTCGTGGGCCACGTCGGGGTCGGCGTTCTCGTTGATCGTCACGGCCGCGGTGGTGTGCGGGACGTAAACGATCGCTGCGCCCTGCCGGATCCCGCTGCGGTCCAGGGCCTGCTGCACCTGCTCGGTGATGTCGAGCATCTGGTCGTGGTCGTGCGTCTGGACGGAGAAACTGAGCATCGGGGGCCTTTCCACATCGGCAGGATCACGAACAACGGCCGCGCCCCCGCAAGGCGATGACGGATCACGACGCCGAGTATAAGCCCGACCCCGACACCCGGCATGAAAAAAGACCCTCGCCTGGCACGGGGGCGAGGGTCTGAGTCCGTGGGCGGTCTTGCGCCGCCCCTTGATCGATGAACGGCTGGCCGATCTCCGTTCCGCTGAAGGTCGCGCGGCCGATCAGGCTCGCAGCGTCGGCAACGTGTCCGACCCGTAGCTGTGATCCGCCGATCGCCGCACCGCGCGGACCTGCGCCAGCAGCCGTCTCATCGGGTGCCGGGGCCGCACGTGCTCGGCCCGGCCCGTCTGTGTCTGACAAACCCACTGCTGCGGCGGCGTCAGGGCGCCGCATTGCATGTTCAGTTGGAGCTTGAGGAACCGGTC
Organism: Phycisphaeraceae bacterium; assembly: GCA_020851395.1. Taxonomy (GTDB): domain Bacteria; phylum Planctomycetota; class Phycisphaerae; order Phycisphaerales; family Phycisphaeraceae; genus JADZCW01. The sequence goes on along the minus strand of JADZCW010000011.1, from coordinate 7,146 downwards.
AAGATGCTTGGATGTGGAAGGCGTCGCCATGGCGTACCTCCTTCCTCTCTCCCCGCCCTAATCATACCCCGCGGGCGGCCCGAGCCAAGCTTTTTTTGCGATTTCTCTGCGGTTTCGCGGGGAATATCTCCCCCCCTTGACCCATTAAAGACCGCACATCCCGCCCCCGCCGTGGCAGCATGGGCAGCCCGCCGCGTGGGCCCCGCCAGCCGTCGAGCCCGCCGCGGACGAGGCCCCGCTGGACTGGCACCCGCAGGCGCTGAACACGCTGTGCTTGCGGTGCGTCTTGCGGCTGCCGCAGGACTCGCAGGCGACCTTGCCGTCGGCGTCGCTCATCCGGCGGAGCTGCTCGGTCACGTGGCCGCAGTCGCTGCACTCGTACTCATAGATAGGCATTTCGGCGGGCTCCTTCGGATCGATCGCCGGCCTGGAGTTTCCCAGACGTGCGTCTCTGACGTACATTCTAGCCGGTCTCACGCGCACGCCGCCAGGAGCGGCGCCCCACCAGGAGTGGTTCCCATGCCCGCGATGCGTCGTGTCTCGTCCTCCGCCAAGCCCGCGTCCGCGGCCACGTCGGTAAGGTCGATGTCCGCCGGGCCGCTGGATCTTTCCGAGGTTCGTTGCGACAACGTCCAGCAACTCGGCGGCATCCGCACCGGCACGCTGGACTACCCCAACGCCGGCGGGCACAGCCACGCGGCGCGGGTGGCGATGATCAACACCGGCTCGCCGCTGCGTTTCGTGGTCGCCCTCGATCGCGGGGGGGACATCGTCGAGGCCTTCCATGGGCCGCACAGCCTGGCGTACCTTTCGCCGAACGACTACGCTCCGCCGAGCCTGGCCGCCCGGCAGGGGATTCTCTGGCTGGACAACTGGCCGGCGGGCCTGGTCACCACCTGCGGCCCGCGCTACATCGGCCCACCCCGCAAGGAAGACGGCCTGGACGTGGCGCTGCACGGCAACCACTCCAACACCCCCGCCTCGATCGAGATGCTCGTCAACCCCGACCCCGCACGCGGTCGCCGCGAGATGCTCTTGTCGTTGATCATCCGTGAGGCCCGCATGTTCCAGCCGGTGGTGGAGGTGCGGAGGCAGATCCAGTGCCTGCTCGGCGAGCCGATGATTCACATCTACGACCAGGTGACCAACCGCTCGAACATCACCGTGGCCCACAACTGGATGTATCACTGCAATTTCGGGTACCCCCTGGCCGACGCGGGTACGCGACTGGTCTATCGCGGCAAGGCGATGCACATCGGCCGCGAGGCCACCGCCGCGTCGCTCAAGCGGTTCAAGACCCTCGCCGGGCCCAGGCCCGAGCACCGCGGCAAGGGGGAGGACGTGGTCGTGATCGACCCCCAGCCGGATCGCCAGGGGGTGGCCCATGTCGGGCTGGTCAACGCGCGACTCGGCCTGGGCGTGGAGCTCGAGTACGACGTGGCCTCGCTGCCGCGTTTGACGAACTGGCAGCACCTCGGCCCGGCGGGGTCGTACGTCACCGGCGTCGAGCCCTTCTGCGGCTCGCTGCTGGGCAAGGACAACGACAAGCACCCCAAGGCGGCGCAGTGGCTCGAACCCGGCCAGACCCGCAGCTATCACATGACGATCCGGGTCCTGGAAAAGCCGCAGCTCAAGGACCTGCTGCGTCACGACGGCGAGATGACCGTGGCCAAGTGGTAGGGGGGCGACGTCGCAGGGATTACTTCTGCAGGTTCCCGCGATCGACGTCCAGCCGCATCATCGTCGGCAGCAGCCAGTTGCGCCCGCGATAGACGAACACCTGCCCCGAGAGGACGAAGACCACGTCGTTCTTGCGTTCGTCAGTCAGCTGCTCCATGTGCTCGAGCATCTGGCAGGGCATGAGGTAGACCGGCGGCTCGGGGGCCTGCTCGGAGTCCGCCTCGAAGCGGAACTGCAGGAACCCGTCCGGGGTGCGGAACACCCGCCCGCGCCGGCTGACGACGAACTCGCCCTCGCGGCGGAGCATCGGTTGATCCTGTCCGGGCGCCACGCCCAGCACCGCCGGGTCCGGCCGGAGGTTGCCCAGGGCGGGCATGTCCATCGGCGCCTGCGAGTTCGGCTCGATCACCGGGATCTCCTGCCGCCGGCGGAGCATGCGCTGGAGGATCTCCTCCGAGGAGGGGTTCATCTCCGAGGGCTGGGTCTGGGCAGGCTGGGTCTGCGCCATCGCCGATGGTTCAGCCGCCTCCGTGGCCGGCGGCGGGGGGGACGGCTCGCCGATCGTGGTCTGGCCCGGCTGCTCCTGCACGGGCACGCGTTCGGTGTGCGTGTCGATGCCCTTTTGGTTCTCCTGCGCCAGCGCGGGGCCGCCGGCGTAGAGGAGGGCCGCCATCACCGCGGCCGGGAGGATTGCGTGCATGCTGTTGCGAGCCGTCATGGTCGGGCTCCTTGGTTCGGACGTGTGGATGCGATCAGCCCAGCGGCCCGCCGACCTCGGCGATGATCTGCTTGGCGGCCTTGGCGGCGACCTGGAAGACCTTCTCCGGCGGCAGGTTCTTGAGCTGATCGTTGGCCTGCCCGCCGACGCCCGTGGCCATCACGGCCGAGGAGTGCACCAAGTGCGGCTCGAGCGACATCGGGCCCTGCCACTTGCGTGCCACCGCATCGGCGAGGATCTTCTTGACCTGTCCCGTCCCCTGGCCGACGGGCACGTGCTGTTTCTGCGCGTCGGAGTCCTTGAGGTGGATGCCGTCGACCCTGTCGCGGAGGACTTCCCAGTTGTGCCAGACGTTGTCGCCGGACTGGTTGTAGTTGTCGAAGTCGAAGATCGTCAGGAAGCTCTTGCCATCGCGGACTTCCTGGGCGATGCGCTGGTTCTCGTCCAGCCGGTCGCCGAAGATGTGCCGTTCGTTCTCGTGGTAGAGCACCAGCCCGAGCTGGGCCGCGCGGTCACGGAGCTTCTTGAGGCGTGAGAGCGACTCGTGGGCCCAGGCGTCGGCGGCGCGGCCGGCCTTGTTGTAGTAGCTGAAGATCCGCACGGCCGCGCAGCCGAAGACGTCCTTGAGCTTGCCCAGGTGCTCGAGCTTCTGCATGTCGATGTCGAAGGGGTCGGCGATGTCGATCTTGCCGATCGGCGAGCCGAACATGCCCACCTTGATCTTGGCCTGCGCGAGCTTGCGGGCCGCCTGCTGAGCGAGGTCCAGCGGCAGGGCGCTGATGTTGTGCGGCCCGACGTTGCGCAGGTCGACGCGTGGAATGCCCGCCTCGAGCAGGGCGGCGATCTGCTGATCCACTTCGGGGCCCGCCTCATCGGCGAATGCACTGAGTGCCCAAACCATGACGATCCTTTCTCAGTTCACCCGGAACGAGAGGATTAATGGGTTATTGAACCGCTCGTTCGGGCTCAACCATGGACGACCATGCCCGCACGCGATCCGCCACCCAGCCGTTGAAGGGGGCCCGGCGGAGGTAGACGGTGATGAGCTGGCCCTGGCCGGTGACGCGGTCGCCCTTGCGGACGATGTCCACCTCGCCCTCGAGGTTCTGGATGTGGATGCGGATGACTTCGAGCGACGCGGCCGCGGCGGTGCCCTCAGGGGCGGCCTCACCCTCGAACAGGGGTTGGCCGGGCAGCCCGGTCATGACGTAGTGATAGCTCTTGGCCTCGCTGTCCGGGGGGAGCTTGATCGAGTAGGGACCGTTGATCGGGTTCTCGGTCAGCTCCGCCTTGAGGCTTGTCCGCATCGCGTCGCGGACGATCAGTTGATTGGGGTCGCTGATGCCGAAGTTCGGCCCGACGCGGGGGATGGTGACGTAAGGCCCGCAGCCGGGAAGACTGCCGAGTGTCAGAACCGCCAGGCCGACGACAAATCCTCGCCACGCACGCTTGCTCATGGTTGGCATCCTTGGGGGAAGTCCGGACCGTCCCGGTGGCGGGAGGTCAGGGGGAGCGAGTCAAGATAGGGGATTCTAACAGATGGGTACAGGGTACGGGGTACAGGGTAGGGGATCGCCGCCCAACTCAAGGGGTTCGCTACCCCGTACCCTGTACCCCGTACCCCACCACCCCGCCGCCACGTTATCCCGCGAGGCTCTATAATGCCCAACTCGCGGTTTTTCCCCGGAGCCCCCCGCGGAGTTTCACCATGGCTGCCAATATCATCGGCCCGGCCTACGTCCTCGGCGACGACGTCGATACCGACCAGATCATCCCGGCTGAGTACCTGTCCTATAACCCCTCCGACCCAGCCGAGCGCAAGTACTTCGGCATGTACGCCATGAGCGGCGTCCCCCGCAGCCAGGCCGGCTTGCCCGGCGGCGGACAGCGGTTCGTGGAGGAAGGGCAGTTCAAGAGCAAGTACGCCATCGTCATCGGCGGCAAGAACTTCGGCTGCGGCTCCTCCCGCGAGCACGCGCCGCTCGCCATCGCCGAGGCCGGCGCCAAGGCCGTCGTCGCCGAGTTCTACGCCCGCATCTTCTTCCGCAACTGCGTCAACGGCGGGTACCTGCTGCCCTGCGAGACGACCCAACGCCTCGTGCATGAGGTCCGCACCGGCGATCAGTGTGAGATCGACGTCGAGGCCGGCACGCTGGCCAACAAGACCACCGGCAAGACCTACAAGCTCCACCCGCTCGGCGACGCCAAGCCGATCATCGACGCCGGCGGCGTGTTCAATTACGCCAGGCAGACGGGGATGATCAAGGCGGGGTGAGCATCGCGCGATAGCGACCGACAATGAAAAGCCCAGGGCCACGCGGTCCTGGGCTTTGTTCTTTAGGAGGCGTTGTCAATGTCGATCACATCACCGCGCCACGTAATAATCATTGATCATGTCGTGCGGCAACTGCGAGATCTCGACGTTGGCGAACCCCGCGTCGCGGAGCATCGTCTCGGCCAACTCCCGGCCCCAGCAGGTGCCCAGGCCCGCCCCGTCCTGCGCCAGCGAGACGGTCATGCAGTGCATCGTCGAGATGGTGTAGAAGAATGTCCCGAGCGGGTGCCCGACGTTCTTCTCCAGGTGGCTCGACGCGGCGATGTCCTGCATCAGGAACACCCCGCCCGGCCGCAGCGATCGGCGGATGCCGCGTAGGACCGACGCCGGGTCCTTCTGGTCGTGGATGGCGTCGAAGGCCAACGCCAGGTCGTACCGGCCCGGCTCGTCGAAGCCCGTCACGTCGCGGACCTCGAAGGTGATGTTCGTCAGCCCCTTCTCCGCCGCGGCCGACTTGGCGAAGGTGATCGGCTCCTCGCACAGGTCATACCCCCGAAAGGTGCTCCTGGGGAACATCTCGGCCAGCAATGTCAGCGCCCGGCCCCGGCCGCAGCCGATCTCCACGACCTTGATGCCCCGATCGAGTCTCTCGGTCAGCCCCGGCGACAGCGGCAGGATGTGCTCCCGCAACGCCGCTACCGTCGTCAGGTCGCTCTCGCCGGCCATCACGTCGTGGAAGCGGTGGAAGTGGTGGTAGCACACGCCCCCGCCACGCTCGAATTTCTCCACCACCTCGCTCTCGACCGAGCCCAGCACCGCGAACCACTGCATCGCCCCGGCCATGTTCTCCCCGCCGGCGGCCCTGGTCAGCAGTGCCGCGTGCTCGGCCGGCAGCGTGTACGTCCGCTCCCGCGAGTCGTACTCGATGACCCGGCCCGTCACCATCGCGCCCAGCCATTCGCGGACATAACGCTCCTGCAAGCCCGTCTCCCGGGCGATCCGCTCGCTCGTCGCGGGCGTCATCTTGGCCATCACATCGAACAGACCCGTCCGATGACCGATTGACAGCATCAGCGCCATCGAGGCCTCGTTGGTCATGTTGACCAGACGCTCCATCATCGACCGCTTGCGGCCCTCGTCGAGTGTCGTCGAGGTGCTTGTCTCCCGTCCCGCGATCATTTCCATCGTGCTCTGGCTCATCACCGGTCTCCTTTCTAGGCGTAAATGTCTCGTGAAATCCCTGGAGTTCCCCCATGAACCTCGGCCAACTGTAGCCGGTGATCGCCCCGGCGCCGCTTGACTTGGAGTCAACTTTCGGTTGACTTGTGGTCAACCTCACATCGATCCCTGGGGAGGGATGGACCATGACCGATGGATTCGAGCACAAGGCCCGTGACCTGTTCGGCCGCGGCGAACCGCCCACCGGCACACGCGACAAGATCCTCCACGTCGCGCTCGAGCTGTTCTATGTCCGCGGTTTTCACGCCGTCGGCCTCGACCAGATCATCGCCGGCGCCGGCGTCACCAAGACCACCTTCTACAACCACTTCGCCAGCAAGGACGACCTGATCGTCGCCGCCCTGGAGCTCCGCGATCAGTGGGAGACCGCCAGCTTCCAGCAGCGCATCAAGGAGCTGGCCGGCGAGGACCCGAGCAAGCAGCTCCTGGCCATGTTCGACGTCCTCGACGAGTACTTCACCCACCCCGACTACCGCGGCTGCATGTTCCTCAACGCCTGCTCCGAGTACCCCTCGCCCCACGACCCGATCCACCAGGCCGCCGCCGCCCACTATCACAGGTCCGAGCAGTCCATCGCCCGGATCGCTCACCAGGCCGGCGCACGCAATCCCGAGGCTTTCGCCCAGCAGTGGACCACGCTGATGCAGGGCGTCATCGCCCGCCGCTACATCACCCACGACGACCTCTCAGCCAAGAACGTCCGCCTGGCCGCCAGGGTCCTGCTCGAGAAGCACGCCCGCCCCGCCCGCCCACGTCGCCCGCGCGCGAAATCGCACTGACCGGCTGGCCTTGGCTTGGCCGCACGTCTATCGTTACGCTCCGACCACGGAGCGTTTTTCATGTTCACACCCGAGTTCCTCCGTTCCAAGCACGACGCCGGCCTGTCCTACGCCGATTACGTCGCCACCGGCACCCCTCAGCAGCGTGAGAACTGGCAACGCGTCTACGACGCCGTCAACCTCACCGACGCGCAGAAGCAGCTCGTCGGCTCATTCACCCGTTCGATCAAGGTCATCGGGCTGTCCGGGATCTGGTGCGGCGACTGCGTGCAGCAGGGGCCATTGATCGCGCGCATTGCCGAGGCCAATCCGGGCAAGATCGGCCTGCGCTGGCTCGACCGCGACGCCCACGCCGACCTGCAGGACAAGCTGGTCATCAACGGCGGGCGGCGCGTCCCCGTGGTGGTCTTCTGCGCCGAGGATGATCACCTGGCCGCCTGGTACGGCGACCGCAC
>JADZCW010000010.1 GCA_020851395.1 Phycisphaeraceae bacterium | reverse complement strand
GTCAGGCTCACCACGGGGCTGGCGATCTTGCCCGCGACGATCACCGAGGTTACGCCGCAGAGCACCAGCGAGCCGGCCGCGACCCACAGCAGCCAGATCAGCAGCGACTGCAGACTCGACTGGACCTGAGCGGCCGCCTCCTGGAAGTCCGATTCATACGCGCCGACGCCGATCACCCAGTCCCAGGGCTCGAAGTAAGTCGTGGCGGTGACCTTCGGACGGGCGTGGGCCTCGCCGGGGTTCTGCCAGTCGTAGTGCACGAAGTCCGAAGCGCCGTCGCGCGTCGCCAGGGCCTTGTCGACCATTTCCTGGATGAACGGATTGCCGTTGGCGTCCTTGGCTTCGAGGATGTTCTCGCCATCGCGCTTGCCGCCGGCGGAGATGATGTACCGGCCCTTCTGCTCGCCCTGGCCGCCGAGGACGAAGACGTAGCCGGTCTTGCCCGCGACGATCTGCATGATGCCCTGCCGCACGGCGGGGATCTTTTCCTGCTCGACACCGACGTACACGGCGCCGACGACCTTCCCCCCCCCGTCGGTCAGCGGGCTGTAGCCGGTGATGTACCAGTTATTTACCACGAACGCGCGGCCGAAGTAGCTCTGGCCCGCCAGCAGCGACGCGATCACCGCGTTGCGCTTGCCCGTGGGCTCAACGGCGGGGATGAAGGTGCCCGTGGCCCGCTGGCCGTCGGTCTGACGCACGTTGGTCGAGACACGGAGCATGTCCCCCGCCTCGTTGATCCGCTGGAAGATCGTGCAGGTGCTGCCGGTCAACTTCCCGACCTTGTCGACGAGGAAATCAGCCGACGCCTCGGGCACCTGCCGCTGGGCCACGTCGTACTCGCCCAGGAGCATGCGGGGCAGTTCCACGTCCTGCGACTGCTTGGTGAGCTGATTGACCACCTTCCACGAAACGGGGGCGGCGAAGTTCACGGCCCCCTTGGCCCTGACCATCTCCTGGGCGACTTTCAGGTCGCCCTCAAGCTTGACGCGCAGCAGATCGTCCTGCGTGCGGAGCATGAGGTAGACGTCCTTGGCGATCTTCGAGCACTCGCTGGCGCCCAGGGCGTTGACCTCCTCGATCACGCGCGTGCGAACCTTGCCCTGCATCACCAGCAGCACGCCGACGATCGCGGCGACCGTCAGCACGATCCCCGCCAGGCCCAGCCCCGAGATCTTCTTCCGCAGCGTCATGACATGAGCTCCCCTGAAAACTACGTTTGCGAGCGCAAGAACCCCGCGCCTCCGGCGAAGACAGGCCATTTCGGCGATCGAACGACACGATCGGTCGCCGGGCAGAGCACACCGGCAACGCTGTTCATGCGATGCTATCGTCCGCTTTCGCGCCGCTTATCACAGGTATTTGTGCTGAATCTAGGCCCGATGGGGAGAGTCGGGACGCACGGGGGGCATTCTTAGCGGACCGAGCCGCTGTCGTTGGACAGCACCGTGCGGCGTCCGGCCCGTTCGGTCAGAAGCCGCTCGATCGCCGTCAGCGCCGGCTTGCCCTCGACGCCCATGCCCGTGTCCCCCGGCCCGCCGGCGTGGAAAACATCCCACTCGTAGAAGAACACGCCACGCATCCAGTCCATCTCGCGCGGGGGGACCTGTCCGCGCAGCATGTCGGACCAGCCGGCGATGAACGCCTCGTAGCCCATGAGCTGCGCCTTTCCGTCAGCCTCCTGCCCGGACGGGGCGACATAGTTCCACGGTTTCTCGAGCGCCCAGGGCAGGCTCGGGTAGCCGATCTCGGTCAGCAGGATCGGCCGGCCCTGGTCGCGGGCGAAGAACTCCAGGTCCTGACGGATCTGCCGCCAACGCTCGGCCAGCAGGAACGGGTCGGGGTCCTGCGTGTCCGTCAGCGTGGCGATGTTCCAGTAGCCGTTGATCCCAACGGCGTCGAGCAGGCCCCAGAAGGCAGGCCGGTCGTAATGGTCCCAGTTGGTCGAGTAGAACAACTGACAACGCAGGCGCGCACGGGCCGTGCCGATCACCTTCTGCCAACGGTCGGTCTGGGCCTCGGTGCTGATCAGCTCCGAGCCGACGGCGTAAAGGTCCACCCCGGCCTCGGCGGCAATGGACTGGAAGTACTGCTGCATCCGCTCGTAGCTGTCCCACCAGACGTCCCAATGCTCGGGGTTGATCTTGCCCCGCCACTCGTTGCCTCGCGGCGAGCTGAGCAGGACGATCGGCATCAGGGCCGTGCGCAGCCCCTTGCCCTTGGCGTGCCCGAGCAGCTCCAGCAGTTGCTCGCGGCTGGGCGCGTGCTCGGGGTCCGGGGGGATGGGGATCTGTTCCGACGCGCCGTGCTCCTGGAACGCGGGCGTCACGACCAGCAGCGAATCAAACCCCAGCCCCGCGATGCGATCCACGGCCCGCAGGTAGCGGGGCAGGTCGTCGGTGTGATGAAGGTTCAGGGCGAAGCCCAGCGGGAGCATGGCCGGCGACGCGGGCGTCGGGGCCACCACGGGCAACGACTGAGGCGGGCGCGGCGTCACCGCCTGCGCCGCGGGGGCCGCCGCGGGTCCATCGCCTGCGGCCAAGGCGCCCCAAAGGCTTAGGCCATAGACGAGCAGACCTATCCCGATCATCCGCCTGAGCATCGAAGCAGGCCCTCACGAGAGTCACCCGGCTGGGGCATCAAGCACGACCGATCAGCGCGGCGCCGCCGGCGAGAACGGGCTGCGCGGCATCGAGGGGCTCGTCCGGTCGCCCTGGTCGCTCGGTTCGGAGTCCATCTGGCCCTGGTCGGAGGAGTCCTCCTGCGTGTCCGGGGCGGTCGAGGGCTCCTCCTCCTGCGGACCGGCCTGTGTCTGGCGGACGAGGTCCGAGACGTAGAGGATCGTCCGCATGGGCAGGACCAGCCGGCCGTGGGCCGCGCCGTCGCCGACGTTCAGCCCCGCGGTCAGCGGGGGCAGGTCCTCGGGCAGGCTCACGGGCTGGCCGCCCATCATCATGAACATGATGTTCACGCCCGTCTCGAGGCCCTTGGGGTTGAGGTAGAGCTCGGCCGCGGGGTCGGCCGGCAGGTAGTCCACGCGGGCCTGGGCGATCGGGTCGCCCACGCCCAAGCCGTCGGTCTTCTTCAGCGCCGCCAGGGCGTCGCCCATGGCCGTGGCGTCGGTCGAATTGATCTGCACTGTGTAAGGCCCTGAGGCCGCGATGAATGCATCCTGGGCCATCATCGCCGTCGCGTTGCCAGCGCCGGCCCCGTGAACGCTCGTGCGGATGAGGTTGACTTGCGTGCCGTCGATCTGGACCTGGTTGGGCACGAATTCGGCCTCGAGCGTGGGCTTAACGGTCGGCTGGCCCGGGCCGGCCTGGGCTTGGGGCAGGGGCAATTCGATCTTGCCCATCGCCGCCAACGATGTCTTGATCGCCTCGATGATCGCCTGGCCGTCGGCTGACTGCGACACGGCCGTGGTCCTGAAGGGGTTGCCGGGCATCACCGGGTTGAAGTCCGGCGAGAGCTCGGCTGTGAAGGCCGCGGACTCAACGAGTTTCTGCGACTCGACCGAGGCGAGCATCATCTTCACGAACGGCTCGGGCGAGTCCTTGAGCAGTTCGGTGACGTCGTTGAGCATCGCGGGCAGGTCAATGGCCTTGGCGCTCAAGGCCCCGGCGAAGAGGTAGGTGGTCTTGGGCAGCCGGGCCATCAGCGAGCCGGCCGAGAGTCCACCCTTGAACCGGCCGGCGATCACGCTGCCGGGCTTCCAGACGCCCTGGCAGGACAGGCCCACGCCCTGGTCGGTCAGGTCCGCGCCGAGCACCGCGCCCTGGAGGTCGCGCACCCAGATCTGCGTCAGGCTCAGGGCGATCTCGGTCGCCTTCTCGCTGGAGATCGGGCCGGCCGGGCCGCCGCCGTATTCCTGCATCACCTCGCCGCGTTCCTTGGCCTCCTCCATCGCTCGCTTCATTTCCTGCTCGAGCTTGGGGCCGAGGGTCTGCATGTTCAGGACGACCGCCACGTCGCTGCGGCCGACGGCCTGCACGCCCGAGTCGCCGATCCGCCCCTTGATGGCCTCGGCCGCGCCGCCGGCGGGCTCGTAGGACGTGACCAACTGCTTCGACGCCCCGAGCAGCGCGTAACCGCCCGAGACCTCCCTGACGTAACCCGTCGTGCCGTCGGGCATGGTCACTTCGGTCAGGCCGTCCTGCGACGCTCCGCCGTCGAAGTTCTTCAGGAATGCCTGGTAGTCCGTCACCGGCGCCAGCAGGATCGCGGGCATGTCCTCTTCGAGCTCGTCGATTTCCTCTTCGGGCTTGGACGACATCGGCACGTTCTGGACCACCAGCAACCAGGCCGCATCGTCCTTGACGCCCTCGATCAGCCCGATCTCCTGCTTGAGGTGGGCCAGAGGGCTCTGCATGGACGGGTCGCTGACGCCCATCTTCTCGGCCAGGTCGGCAATCTTCTTGTCCAGGGCCTGGGGGTTGGCGATGATCACCACAACCTCGCTGTCGGCCGGCACGTTCGCCAGCCCCGCCGGCAGGTCCTGGCCCCGCGCCGACGACCAGGCCGTCAACGCCATCACCACCGCCGCCACCCCCACGGTCATCCGCCACGGCTTACGCAACCCTGTCATGGGCGTCTCCTTGCTGGTTCGTCGAGCTTTGGTCGCATCTTCTGTCCGAACGTCGCGTTAGCTTACTTGCCGCCGACCCGCCAAGGCAACCTTCTTCATGATTATTCCTCCCGGAAGCGTCCCGACGGGCACGGCTACAATGAGCCCGTGTCCAGCACTGCCCCAGGTCGTGGCCGCAAGGTCGTCGTCGCCATGAGCGGCGGCGTCGACAGTTCCGTCGCCGCGCTGCTGCTCAAGCAGCGGGGCTATGAGGTGGTCGGCTGTTTCATGCGTCTGGGCCCCACGGAAGGGGCGACGGAGCAGGCCGGGACCTGTCCGCCCGCGTCCTCTCGCGCCGCCTCGCACCAGGGGTGCTGCTCGCTCAACGACGCGGCCGACGCCCGGCACGTCGCGGCCCTCCTGGACATCCCGTTCTATGCGCTCAACTTCCGGGGGGACTTCCACCGGGTCATCGACTACTTCGTCGCCGAGTACCACGCCGGCCGGACACCGAACCCCTGCGTCCGCTGCAATGACTGGCTCAAGTTCGGCAAGCTGCTGGACTACGCCCGGTCCATCGACGCCGATTTCATCGCCACCGGCCACTACGCCCGCACCGCGACGGACACGGCGGCCGGGCGGGCCATGCTGCTCCGCGGGCTCGACCATGGCAAGGACCAGAGCTACGTCCTGTTCGGCCTCGATCAGGCAACGCTCGACCGCGTCCTGCTCCCGATCGGCGACCTGCACAAGAGCCGCGTCCGGCAGATCGCCCTCGAGCACGGCCTGCCCGTGCACGACAAGCCCGACAGCCAGGAGATCTG
>JADZCW010000009.1 GCA_020851395.1 Phycisphaeraceae bacterium | reverse complement strand
CTTCAACTGCCCTCCCGCCTTTGGGGCGTCCACTTCAGAGACGCCCGATTCAGGCCCAACCGAGTTCAGTTGCCGCGCCTTGCCGGTGTCAAGTGGCGACCGCCCCTTGTGCTTCGCGGGGCGACTTTTTGCCAAGGACATCACTGCATGTTGTTTTCCGACCTGGGGCTCGCTGAGCCCATCCTCCGCGCCGTGGCCGCGGAAGGTTACACCGTGGCCACTCCCATCCAGACCCAGGCGATTCCCCATGTGCTGGCCGGCCGCGACCTGCTGGGCTGCGCCCAGACGGGGACGGGCAAGACGGCGGCGTTCGCGCTGCCGATCCTGCACCGGCTCAGCGAGGGCGCGTCGGGGCATGACCACGCCGCCCGGCCGCACGCTTCCCATCCATCGACCCGCCGGGCCCCGCACGTCACGAACCGGACGCCGCGGTGCCTGGTGCTGTGCCCGACGCGCGAGCTGGCGGCGCAGATCCACGAGAGCTTCCGGGCGTACGGGCGACACGCACACCTCAAGGCGGCGGTGATCTACGGGGGCGTGGGGCAGAACCCGCAGGTGGCGCACTTGCGGGCGGGGGTGGACATCCTGATCGCGACCCCGGGAAGGCTGATGGACCTGATGGAGCAGGGGCACGTGGACCTCGGTCGGGTGCAGACGTTGGTGCTCGACGAGGCGGACCGGATGCTGGACATGGGATTTATCCCGGACATCCGGCGGATCACGCGGGCACTTCCGGTTCCGGGGGCGGGGGGGCGGCAGACGCTGCTGTTCTCGGCGACGATGCCGGGGGCGATCCGCAAGCTGGCGCATGATCTGCTGCGCGACCCGGTGAGCGTCGAGGTGGCGGCCCAGACGCCGGCGGCGGAGCGGGTGGCGCAGAGCGTGTACCACGTGGAGTCGACGGCGAAGACGACTCTGTTGGCGAAGCTGATCGAGTCGGGGGGGCTGTCGCGGACGATCGTGTTCACGCGGACGAAGCATCGGGCGGACCGGCTGGCGAAGTACCTGTGCAAGATGGGGGCGGCGAGCGAGGCGATCCACGGGGACAAGAGCCAGAACGCGCGGGACCGGGCGCTCAAAGCGTTCCGTGACGGGAAGGTGGGGGTGCTGGTGGCGACCGATATCGCGGCGCGGGGGATCGACATCGACGACATCTCGCACGTGGTGAACTTCGACCTGCCGCGCGACCCGGAGAGCTACGTGCACCGGATCGGCCGGACGGCGCGGGCGGGGGCGTCGGGGCAGGCGGTGTCGTTCTGCGGGTACGAGGAAAAGCCCTTGCTCAAGGCCATCGAGGGGTTCGTTCGGGTGAAGATCCGCGTCGAACCGACGCCCAACCTGCCGCGTGAGTCGGCCGGGAGGGAGGGGGCGGCCCCCAGTCCTGGCCAGGGTCATCACCCGCCCCGCCCCACGACGCGACGGACCGATCCGGCGCAGGCCGGCCCGGCACGGGTCAGATCCCGCTCGCATCATTCCGGCGGCCATGCCGCGCCGGCCGTGCGACACGGCGGCCGGGGCGAGAGGCTGTATTTTTGATGGTTCCTGACCGCGGCGGGGTCTCGACACGCGGCGGCGGGCGGGGTACGCTCGAACCATGCGAGTCGTGACGATGCTGCTGGTGAGTTGTCTGAGCCTGACCGGGTGCGCCGGCTCTGGAAGAGGGGCGTCCTCGGCCCACCCCGCCGGTTCGTCCCTGTCGAGCGGCTTGGCGGTGTCGGGCCAGCAGGCCTCGCCGGGGGCATCCAGGGCGGCGGATGGATCACCGGATGTCGAGCTGATGCGGCCGTTGGAGGTCGGGAACGAGGGGGGCGGGCATTCCGTCGGCCGAGAGGAAGGCTCCTCGGTTGCGGCCACGGTGGAGACGGTCTACCCGTGCGACTGCGACAAACCCTACGCCCCGGACGCCGTTCGGACACCGCCGGCGGCGAATCCCTAGGCCTGCCGGGGTCATGGGGTCCCAGCTACCACCCGGCTGAGGATGCTACAATTACATATTCGGCGGGGGCTTGGCGACGTTGCCGCTCGAATGGGCTCCAACACCGAGGGTTGAATCATGCTTCACAAGATGATGCGGGCCAAGATTCACCGGGCCACCATCACCAAGTGCGACCCGAACTACGTGGGGTCGATCACGATCGACGCGGACTTGCTGCGGGCGAGCGGGATCCGTCCGAACGAGGCGGTGCACGTGCTGGACATCGACAACGCGGCACGTTTCGAGACGTACGTGATCCTGGGCGAGGCGGGGACAGGGGTGATCGGGATCAACGGTGCGGCGGCGAAGCTGGTGGCGCCGGGTCACAAGGTGATTATCGTGTGCTTCGGGTACCTGACGGAGCAGCATCTGGACGCGCACAAGGCGACGGTGGTGCTGGTCGATGAGAAGAACCGGCAGACCAAGACGATCGTCTACGGAAGTACACTTGAGCCGGCGGATGAGCCGATCGTGGTATAGCGGCGGCTCGCGCCCCCCTCTACTCTTTCTCGCATGGCCAAACCTGTCCGGATCAGCCTGGCCAACAAGTGTCAGATCCTCTTCGGACTGGCGGTGGTGGTCATCCTGGCGGCGGCGTTGTCGGTGCCTTGGCTGCGGATGCAGACGCTGGTGGCCGAGGGTCAGGAGGAGACGGCGAGGAAGCTGGCGGAGGCGTGGCTGGCGGGGAAGATCGAGCTGGGGGCGGAACTGACGGGGTCGGCGGGGGGCGAGGAGGGGGCGGAGGGCGAGGCCTCGTCGGGGCAGAGCCTTTCGCTGCGGCTGATCGGGCGGGATGAGTTTGAGCTCAGCGCCACCCGGGAGCCGTTCGTGAACCGGGCGGTGGAGCTGTTCGAGACGCGGGACGATCGGCAGGAGCTGTTCGAGCCGGCGCGGGGGCCGGACGGGCGGTGGGTGTATCACTACGCGCGGGCGATAAGAAAGTCGGGGCTGTCGCGGATCAGCCAGGGGGACGTGACGAGCTTCGAGTCGGGGCTGGAGACGAGCGCGCTGGCGGACCCGTTGGAGATGATCCTGCTGTTGGACCTGCGGACGGACCTGGTGGGGAGCCAGTTGCAGCGGAACCGGATCTACATCCTGCTGGCGGGGCTGCTGGCGGGGCTGCTGGCGATCGTGGCGTTCTGGTTCATCACGACGCGGCTGATCCTCTCGCCGGTGCGGGTGCTGCGGGACACGGCGGAGAAGGTGTCGGAGGGGGACCTGAACATCCGGTCGGAGATCGGCACGGGGGATGAGTTCCAGCAGTTGGCCGAGACGTTCAACTCGATGCTCGAGTCGCTCAAGAAGAACGAGGACCAGCTTCGGGGGGTGAACAAGAGCCTGGACCTGAAGCTGGGGGAATTGGCGCAGAGCAACGTGGCGTTGTACGAGGCGAACCGGATCAAGAGCGAGTTCCTGGCCAACGTGTCGCATGAATTGCGGACGCCGCTGCACTCGGTGATCGGGTTCGCGGAGGTGCTGGCGGAGTCGTTCGAGGAGGCGGGGGCACCGGCGGATGACAAGCGGAGGCGGTACGCGACGAACATCGCGTTGTCGAGCCGGCGGCTGCTGGACCTGATCAATGACCTGCTGGACCTGGCGAAGATCGAGGCGGGGAAGATCGACCTGCACCCGGCGGCGGTGTCGATCAGCGACACGCTCGAGGGGCTGATCAATCTGCTGAAGCCGCAGGCGGAGAAGCGGAAGCTGGAGATGCGGCTGAAGGTGGATCG
>JADZCW010000008.1 GCA_020851395.1 Phycisphaeraceae bacterium | reverse complement strand
GACGCGAAAACCCGCGGCGGTCTCGTAGACTCGATACCCACCCCCGGAAACGCCACCATCCCTGGAAGCTGTTTGGAGGGTGGTCAGGATGGTCTCGAATGTGTCCAGGCGAAGCTGCTGGGCGCGGCGCGTGGCGCCGAAGAGCTTGGCGAAAAGCCCGGCGGGGACGGGCGGGACGTCGATGTCGATGAACAGCAGATCCGAGGTGTTGAGGATCAGGCTGCCGTAGCTGTTGCGGGTGACGACGGCGGCTGGGCCCCCGGAAGCACCCCCGGAAGTTGAGGTGGGGAGCTCCTGGATGATCTCTTCGCGTATGGGGCGGTGCAGGGCGTAGTCGTAATCGTGCTGGGGGCCAGCGCGACCGCGGACGCGGTCGATCAGGCGGGCCAGGCGTTCGTCGGCGTGGCGCTGGGCGTCGGCCTTGTCGCGACTGGACCAGCCCCAGGCGATCAGGTCGTACGTGCCGCCGGCGGGTTGCGGGACGGATCGGGAGGCTCGGGCCCAGTGACGTGGGATGTTCATGCCCGCTCTCCGAGAGGTGCGCGGGCCATCGTAGCATCGTCGTGGGGCGGGCGGAACCTCGGATGTTGTCAGCGCGGGCTGAGGCGAGGAGAAGAAAAAGCCGCCGCGCGGTGGGCGCGGCGGCTTGAAAAAGGAAGATCAAGATGAGTGCAGGGGGTTTGCCAGGGGTTGGGGGGCCAAGTCCGGCCGACTCGGAACTGTCAATCACTCGATGACTTCAGCATGCGCAAGGGGCGCTGATCTCTGTCGAATCGGTTGGGCCCATGTTCGGCGGTCGGGACAAGCCAAGAGGAACATTTCGTTCCATGACCCTGGTGGTCCGGTCTGTTTGAGCTTGTCGCGGCCGGGGCCTGGGATCGAGGATCAGTCCCCGGGTGAAGCAGAGCGATCCACAGATCGGCTTTGAGCTCGTTCACGCCGGCAGCCCGCGCTACGGCTGGCAAACCCCACGATCACGATCTCTTGCTCTATCGATAGGTTCTCCTGGGTGAGTGAGTGGTGGTCACGTTCACGATCCGGGAGGGCTCGGAAAACCACTGTCCCCCGGCCCCCGCTGTCGGAGGCGCTTGGCGAGCGCCTCCGGAGGTCGGCGAGGCTAAGGCGGTCCGCGCGATTCCATCTCGGGCTGGGCGGGCATGGACGCCGCGAGCCGCATTTCGGTCCAGAGCATGCCGTGGAGTAAGTGATGTTTACGCATGGGCAAGACCTCCTGTCCAACTGCTCAAGGGGTCGCTATGCACCTGGGTCTCGTGAATCTCCTGGCATCGGACGCAGCGCACGGACTGCGGGCGGATGCGTAACTGGTCCATATCGATCACGGCTCCGCAGTCGGCACACACGCCGAACAGACCTTGCTGAGCCCGTCGCAGCGAGAGAGAGGCTTCCTCGACGTCCCCGTGGGCGGGCTGCGACGATTCGAGCGATCGATCCCGACGACCTGCGAACTTCCGAAGCATCAAACTATCTCCCTCGTCCGGATGGGCCTGCGGGACGTTTCGGTCGGCCTTGGGGGGTCACGGCGATCCGCCAAGGTCTTTCTCTGAGGAATAGGTAAGGCAAGCTGGATGCCAGAGTTGGAAGATGACGAATAGACTGTAAATGTCGGTATTACAGGAACATACCGGATGACGACCGATAATTGTTAAGATGGGAAATGTCATAAAATTATCTAAATGGATAATTGTTATCCATTGCGGCCAAATATTTGTCTTTCGAGGATGGACGCTAATCCGCTGAAGGGGTCAACGGAGGCTGAGCATCGGCCACGCCGAGCTTGAGGTTGTGCTGGCGCATCTTGGCGCGAAGGGTGGTCCGGCTGATGCCCAGGAGGCCGGCGGCGCGCTGGAGGTGACCGGCGGTGCGGTTCAGGGCCGTCTCGATGAGGCGGCGCTCGACGGCTTGGACCACGGCGTCGAAGAGCCGGCCGGCGTGCTCGGACTGAGCAGAGAGATCCTGGATGAGCCTGTCGACCCCCCCGCCCCCGGAACTAAGCATTGCTGCGGACGGCGAAGAGGCAGGCAATGACACGGGGGCGATGCTGCCGAGCACGGGCTGACCTGGCGCGGCGTGGTGGTGCAGCGGTTCGGGGAGGAAGTCGGCCCGAAGGATCGGGCCACGGGCGACGACCAGGGCGGACTTGATGACGTTCTCGAGCTCACGCACGTTGCCGGGCCAGGGGTAGGCGAGCAGGGCCGAGACGACCTCGGGGTGGAAGTGGCGCACGGCGGTGCGGAACTGCGGATTGAAGCGCTCGACGAAGTAGTGGGCGAGCAGAACCACGTCCACCTCGCGCTCGCGCAGCGGGGGGACGTGGAGCGTGGCGACCTTGAGGCGATAGTAAAGGTCCTGCCGGAATCGTTTCTGGGCGATGAGTTCCTCGAGCGGCTGATGGGTGGCGGCGATGATGCGGACGTCGCAGGTGACGAGTTCCGTGCCGCCGAGGCGTTGGAACTTCTGGTCCTGCAGGACGCGCAGGAGCTTGACCTGGGTGGCCAGGGGCATGTCGCCGACCTCGTCGAAGAAGAGGGTGCCGCCGTGGGCCTGTTCGAACTTGCCGATGCGGCGGGCGTCGGCGCCGGTGAAGGCGCCTTTCTCGTGGCCGAAGAGCTCGGACTCGAGGAGGGTCTCGGGGATGGCGGCGCAGTTGACGGCTAGGAAGGGTTTGTCGGGGTGGAGGCTGTGCTCGTGGATGGCGCGGGCGACGAGCTCCTTGCCGGTGCCGCTCTCGCCGGTGATCAGGACGTTGACGTCGCGCGGGGCGATCAGGCCGATCAGGCGGAAGAGCTCCTGCATGGCGGGGGAGTGACCGACCATGTGCTGCTGGCCCGGGGCGGGGGGACGCAGGGGTGTGGCTGCGGCGTCGGCCTTCTCGTCGCGGGCGAGCTGGAGGGCGTCACCGAGACGTTTGACCATGTCGGCGTGGCGGAGGGGGTGGATCAGGCAGTCGAGGGCGCCGAGCTTGATGGCCTCGATGGTCTGCTCGCTGTCGCCGGTCTGGGCGAGCAGGACGGCGGGGGCCTGCGGCCAGAGGCGACGCAGGGGGATGAAGAGGTCGTGGGGGCAGAGGACCAGGTCGGGCGTCCGGGCGTCGAGGATGGGGGCGGCGTGGTCGAGATCGGGAGCGGACTCGACGCGGCAGCCGAGGGTCTGGCAGGCGTGGCGGGCCTGGCGGGCCTCGAGCTCGCCGAGCGAGATGAGCAGGACGGTGCTTTCTTGGGCGATGGGAGCGGACATGAAGGGCTCCGGGCGGTCCTGGCGGCAGGAAATACCTAGATGAAGTTTGACGTTTGATGGCCGTAAGGGCAACCTTTGACGCTTTACCAGGTCCGAAACGGATGACGGGGGCAGGAGAACGCGATCATGGGTGCGATGGGTGCTGGGCCTTGGCGGGACGGGATGTCGGCGACGTCGGCGGGGCGGTTCGGCGGGTACCGCGGGATGCGGATGCCCGAGCAGGGGTACCTGTGCTGGTCGGCATCGGAGACGCGGATCGCGGCGCACGAGAAGGACGACCAGCGGGGGCTGGTGATTTTTGACTATCTCAACCCGCGGTTTGCCGGGCCGGCGACGGTGCGCGAGGAGGCGGACTGGACGACGCAGCGGTGGATTTATACGAACCCGGCTGACGGCTCACTGCTCGGTCAGACGATCCACACACTGCTGTTTCCGGGGGCGTTGTTCGAGTGGCGAGGGTCGCGATTCGACTGGTGGAACTACGACCTGGCGGGGGCGAACGTGGGGTATCCGTCGCGGGCGGGGTATCGGGTGATCGGGCCGGGGGAGTGCAAGTACCCGACGTTCGAGGCGACGGGAGACAAGGCGTTCGCAGGGCCGTGGATGATCGTGGGGGAGACGGGGGAGAATCCGTTCCCCTTGTTGTTCCTGTTCGAGAAGCCGCCGGTGCGGGTGACGACGATCTCGCGGAGCCAGTCGATCGAGTTCGACGGGCCGGCGGGGTGGATCGCGGTGTGCCCGCTGACGGGGGCGGATCGGTGGAGCCGGGAGCAGAAGAAGCGGCTTAATAGTCCGCCGGACGAGAAGCTGCTGGCGACGATCGAGACGTTGGCGCGGCTGAAGCTGGCGGCGCCGGTGAAGTGCACCGAGCGATTCCGCGTCGATCTGGGGCGCGACGTGGTGGAGGTCGAGCAGACATTCGAGCACCTGGAGTTGAGCGACGCGTTCGGTACCAAGCCGCTCAAGATTGCGCCGATGTCGCCGTGGCTTGCCGTGGCGTGCCCGGGGGCGAAGGACCTTGTGGGCCAGGTGCCGGACCTGGGGCTGCGTGTCGAGGGAGAGGTGATCGACACGGGGATCGCCACGCTGTGGGGGCCGTACTTGGGCGCCCCCGGAAGTGTGCTTCGGTATTCGATGAAGCGATCGTGGGGCATGAACCAGACGATCGCGCCGGTGCGTGTCACGGGCGATCCGCGGTGTGATGAACTGCAGAAGAGGCTCGATACGGAGATCGCGGAGCCGACGCTGACGTTCGGCGGGGACAACACTT
>JADZCW010000007.1 GCA_020851395.1 Phycisphaeraceae bacterium | reverse complement strand
TTACGCTCCTCTTCCGCCTATTGACGAGGGCACACTGCGTGGCATCCTTTCCCGCCAACTTCATCTGGGGCGCCGCCGCCTCGGCTTACCAGACCGAGGGGGCCTGGGACCAGGACGGCAAGGGCCCGAGCATCTGGGACGTCTTCTGCCGGGAGAAGGGCCGGACGTGGTCCGGTCAGACCGGCGAGACGGCCTGCGACTTCTATCACCGGTTCGCGGACGACGTGCGGCTGATGAAGGAAATCGGGCTGCGGGCTTATCGCTTCTCGGTCTCTTGGCCGCGCGTGCTGCCCGAGGGGACGGGCAAGGTCAACGAGAAGGGCCTGGCGTTCTACGACAGGCTCGTCGACGCGCTGCTGGCGGCGGGGATCGAGCCGTATCTGACGCTTTATCACTGGGACTTCCCGCTGGCGTTGCACCACAAGGGCAACTGGCTCAATGCCGAGAGCCCGGAGTGGTTCGCTGATTATGCGCGGGTGCTGGTGGATCGGTTGAGCGACCGCGTGAAGACCTGGATCACGCTCAACGAGCCGCAGGTGCACGTGGGGTGTGCGTTCAAGCGGGCGTGGCATGCCCCCGGATGGGACGTGCCGATGCCGGAGCTTTTCCGCATCACGCACCATCATCTGCTGGCCCACGGGCGGGCGGTGCAGACCATCCGCGAGCACGCCAAGCTCAAGCCGACGATCAGCATCGCATCGGCGGGATTGAATTTCTGCCCGGCGACTGATTCGGCCGATGACGTGCAGGCGACACGCCAAAAGCTCTTCGGCATGCGCGGGCAGAACATGTGGAACACGGCGTGGATCACGGACCCGATCGTGCTGGGACGGTACCCGGAAGAGGGGTACCAGATCTACGGCGATGTTATTCCACGCTTCCGCGAGGCGGACCTGCGGATCATCAGTGAGAAGCTGGATTTCTTCGGGATCAACCTCTATCACGGCTCGCCGGTGACGATGGGGGCGGATGGCGTGCCGGTGGTGGCGGAGTTCCCGGTGGGCCAGGCGTTCACGCCGATGGACTGGCCGATCACACCGCGGGCCCTCTATTGGGCCGCGAAGCTGGTGGCTGAGCGGTACAAGATGCCGCTGTTCGTGACGGAGAACGGCATGTCCAGCCCGGACTGGGTGAGCCTGGATGGGAAAGTTCACGATCCGTCACGCATCGACTACCTGCACCGATATCTGCTCGAGCTCAAGAAAGCCATCGACGAGGGCGTGGACGTGCGGGGGTACCTCCAATGGTCGCTGATGGACAATTTTGAGTGGCATATGGGATATCGGCAACGGTTCGGGTTAATCTTCATTGACTACCCGACGCAGCGGCGCGTGCTCAAGGACTCGGCCCACTGGTACAAGAACGTGATCGCCAGCCACGGCGCCAGCCTGGGATGACGCGACCGATGTTCTTCGTTTGATCGACCGAACAAGGAGCGACCATGCCGTTCAACCCCGATCGTTACAGCCAGATGACCTACCGCCGCTGCGGGCGCAGCGGGCTATTGCTGCCGGCGATGACGCTCGGCGGGTGGCACAACTTCACGGACCCACAGGTGGCGCGCGAGCTGATGGTGCACGCCTTCGACCGCGGGGTCAATCACTTTGACCTGGCGAACAACTATGGGCCGCCCCCGGGCATCGCCGAGGAGAACGTCGGCAAGGTGCTGGCGGAGACCTTCAAGGGGCATCGGGATGAATTGATCATCTCGACGAAGGCGGGGTACCGGATGTGGCCGGGGCCCTATGGGGAGTGGGGGTCGAAGAAGTACCTGGTGGCCAGCCTGGATCAATCGCTCAAACGCATGGGGCTGGACTACGTGGACATCTTCTACTCGCACCGGTTCGATCCGGACACGCCGCTGGAGGAGACGCTCGGGGCGCTGGACCTGATCGTGCGGCAGGGCAAGGCGCTTTACGCGGGCATCTCGAGCTACCGCGGGGCACGGACGACCGAGGCGGCGCGGATCATGCAATCGCTCGGCACGCCGGTCACGATCCATCAGCCGAATTATTCGATGCTCGACCGGTGGATCGAGGGCGATCTGCTGGCGCACACGGACCGACTGGGGATCGGGGTGATCGTCTTCAGCCCACTGGCGCAAGGGCTGCTCACGGACAAGTATCTCAACGGCATCCCGTCGGACTCGCGGGCGGGGAGCGTGACGGGGCAGCTTCGTCCGCAGCAGGTCACGCCGGCGGTTGTGGAGAAGGTCAAGAAGCTCAAGGTCGCGGCGGAGGCGCGCGGGCAGAGCATGGCCCAGCTGGCGCTGACATGGATTCTGCGCGACAAACGGATCACCTCGGTGCTTTTCGGCGCCAGCCGCGTCAGCCAGATCGACGACAACCTTAAGGCCTTGCAGGCGTCACCGTTAACAACGGAGGAACTGGGGCGGATTGACGCGATCCTGGCGGGGTGAGGGATCGATGCAATGATCGGGATGGGCGCAGCGTTGTGCTGTGTGGATAAGTACCCGCCGCACCCGGGCCGTCCGGCCGGGGATAACCTAAAATCTTTAACTTGGCGTTGCGTGAAGTCTGCAACCTGATGGACGATGGTCCATCGGCCCCTTGAACCCGCGTAGAGGTGATACCCATGCTGCACAAACTCCCTGGCCGTGCCTCGGTTCGCCTGTCCATGCTGGCTCTGAGCGTGATGCTGCTGGCCGTCGGCTGCACGCCCAAGGGCTCGACGGGTGGACGCATCGATCCCTATCGCACGACATCGGCTGACGCCGCGTCGAAGCAGGCGAGCATCCCGGCCCTGCTGGAATTCAGCGACCAGACGGCGGGCCGGCTCGCGTATGACCTTTCGGAGATCCCGGAGATCAAGCAGGCGCCGACGCGCGTGGTGCTCGAGCTCGGGGATATCTCCAACAAGACCAAGACCAGCACCAGCGACTACGAGCTGATCCAGCACCGGCTGCGGGCGAACCTGATGCAGAGCAAACTCATCCGCGATCACTTCAAGATCGTCGAGGGCCGGGCGCGGATGGACCGCGAGCTCAACCGCGTGGCGGGGCCGGGGGCCGGCGACATCCTCCAGGAAGAGGGCAGCGCCGGGCAGACGGCGACGTACGACCCTGCGATCACCTACGTGCTCCAGGGCGACTTCTTCGAGGCGGATCGCGGCGATCGGCGGCAGTACTTCTTCGAGTTCAAGCTGACGAACCTCAAGAGCCGGGACATCGTCTTCTCGAGCAGCTACGACCTGGGGCAGGTGTCTTACTGAACAGCCAGGGTCATCCAGGGGCGTCCTTCGCTCGAAGCGCCCGCGTGAATTCACCCCGGAGGTTCCCTGCCATGACACCGCGAACCGGCTGCAGCTTGATGGTGTGGGGCCTGTTGGCCCTGACGCTGGCGGGTTGTGCCACGACTCGGCCGCAGTCGTCCCGGCTCCGCATCGGCGACCTCATAACGGCCAATGAAGAGGTGGCGCAAGGCCTGGCGGGGAGTGACTTCCTGCGGGATCGTGGGCCGGACTCGCCGCGGATCGTCATCACCATCGACAAGGTCGAGAACCTCACCACGGACCTGATCCCGCCGGCGGAGCAGTGGATGATGGTCTCGCGGCTGCAGGCGTCGCTGCCGGTGCAGACGATGGCCAAGCAGAAGAACATCCGCTTCCAGGTGCCGCCGGAGCGTGAGCCGCTCTTGCGGGAAGCGGACCAGGCGGTGCGCGACGTGCTGATCCCCAAGGACCCCACGCCAGCGACGCACCTGATGACGGCGACGTTCCGGGCCAGCCCGCGCGTGGCGGAGAACAAGGACGGGCTGGCGGACCAGCGCAGCGACTACTACTACCTTGAGTACCAGATCACTGACCTGGCCACGCGGCAGATCGTGTGGACCGG
>JADZCW010000006.1 GCA_020851395.1 Phycisphaeraceae bacterium | reverse complement strand
GGGGCCGGCCTGTGGACCCTGGCACTGACCACCACCATGCCCCGCCAGCAGCTCTTCCAGGCCCACCGTCTGGCCGACGACTTCCGCGGCCTGACCCTCGAACAGCTCCACGCCTGGTTCGACTGAATAAACAAGCCCCGCATGCACATGCGGGGCGCATCATGACCCAAATTTCTCCCGGTATTTCCGCCTCTTACGCCGCGGCGCTCAGGATCGCCCTCACCACCGTCAGCCGGCTCTTGGGCACCTCGGCCAGGTCGATCGGCTGGCCGTCCCAGGCCACCGTCTCGTCCTCCTGCTCCTTCCCGCTCGCTCGCACCGGTTGGATGATCGGCCGGTCAAACTGATCCGCATGCGCCCCGACCACCTGAGCGCTCCGCCCATCGGAAAGCTTGACAAAGCTCCCGACCGGGAACAGCCCCGCCGCCTGCACCAGCGCGCGCACGGCCGGCTTCCACACCGTCACACTCGACGCCGCGTGCAGCAGCTCCTCCATCGCCATGTAGGGCAGCTTGGGCAGCCGGTACTTGCGCGGCTCGGTCATCGCCGCGAAAATATCCGCCACCGCGATCACCCGCGCCATGTCACTGATCGCATCCTTGCGGAGACCTCGCGGATACCCCGTGCCGTTCTCCCGCTCGTGGTGCTGCAGCCCCGCCAGACGCATCTCCTGCCCCACCCCGTCAACCAGCTCCAGCAGCCCCAGCGTGTAGGCCGGGTGGCTGAGCACCCGCGACCGATCCACGTCCGACAGCGCCTCGCTGGAGTTGCGCACCTGCTGCGGGATCATGAGCATCCCCACGTCAAAGAGCATCCCCGCCACGCCGCACTGCCGCACGTTTTCGCGCGTCCACCGCAGCCGCCGGGCGATCGACATCGCCAGCACCGCCACCGTGTACCCGTGGTCCGGCAGGTAATCCTCACGCCGCTTGGCCAGCAGCGCCAACTGCGTGAACCGCGACGGATGCCCCGCCAGCCACCCCATCAGCTCGTCGGCACTCTCGACGAATTCCTGCACGTTCACGTGCAGACCGGCCTGGATGTGGGCGTAAAGTCTGCGGAGCTTTTCAACGCCCTCCTGACGAATCGCCGCCAGACGCTGCCGATCCGGCCAATCCCCGACGGGAGCCTCGGCGGGCCAAGGATTCTCCGACGCCAGCGCCACACGCAAGTCCGCCACCGTGATGTTCCGCTCGATCTCCTTTACCAGCGCCTCGGAAATGATCTGCCACCGCCGCTTGTCCTGCGTCCCGTGGGCCGGCATCGCATAGATCTTCCCGCTGGCATCGATCGCGTCGAGGTGATGCTGCTCGACCGTCTGCCCCGGCTCGAGCAGCACCTGCCCGGCCGCGCTGAGGATGCCGTGCTCGACGGACACCCCCGCCTGCAGCTTCCAGGCCTCAAAATGTTGCACGACCTTCTCGGCCGCCAGCTCGTCGAGTCCACCGGCCAAGAGGACTTCCTCATGCCCTTGTCGGCGGAGGTGCTCCTTGTGCGCAGCGGTCACCGGCTCGGCCGGATCCGCCACCTTCTGGCCCAGGGGCGAAAACAGGCATTTTTTATAGGTCTGGCCCTCTGCCAGATCGCTGAGCTTGATTCGTTGCATGGAATGCTCTCGGGGCCCGACCACCCGGTTACAGCTCGTCAGGCCATCGTCGTGCAGGGCGTTCCCGAGGGCTTGATCGTCCGGCCGCCGAGAACACTTAACACCCCCGGCGTGCGAAAAGCCGAAAAGAACGCCAGAATGTCCGGACCTGCGTGCACCCTGGCCCGTGTTGCCCAGAGCTCATAAACGGATTCGCTATGGACCATGCACCCCTCATGCTCGGCGTCAGCGGCCTGCGAGGCCTGATCGGCAAGACCCTCACCCCCGACGTCGCCACACGCTACGGCGCCGCCTACGGCCAGTGGCTCCGCAACCACCGCCGACCAGGCTTGCCCTCCGACGCCGCTCCCCTGGTCGTCATCGGCCGTGACTCCCGCCCCTCGGGCCCCATGATCGAGTCCGCCGTCGTCGCCGGCCTGGTCGCCACCGGATGCCGCGTCGTCCAGCTCGGGATCGCCACCACCCCCGGCACCGCCGTGATGGTCGACCACCACCAGGCCGACGGCGGCGTCATCATCACCGCCAGCCACAACCCCCTGCCCTGGAACGGCATCAAGGCCCTGACCTACGAAGGCTCCGCCCCCCCAGCCGACCAAGCGGCCGAACTCATCGACCTCTACCACAAGGCCTCCCCCCGCTACGCCGCCGTCGAAGACCTCCAACCCCCCACACCCGACGACACCGCCGCCGAGGTCCACCTTGGCCGCATCCTCCGCCACATCGACGTCAAGGCCGTCCGCGCCCGCAAGCTCCGCGTTGTTCTCGACTCCGTCCACGGCGCCGGCGGCCCCTCCACCGCCCGCCTGCTGGCCGAGCTGGGCGTCGAGTTGATCCACCACGGCGCCGAGCCCACCGGCCTCTTCCAGCACCCCCCCGAGCCCACGCGCGACAACCTCGTCTCCCTCTCCAAGGCTGTCCTGGACCACAAAGCCCACCTCGGCCTGGCCCAGGACCCCGACGCCGACCGCCTGGCCGTCGTCGACGAGAAGGGTGCCTACATCGGCGAGGAATACACCCTCGCCCTGTGCGCCCTGCACATGCTCAATCGCCTGGGCCGCCCTCAAGGCGCCACCTCCGCAGCCAACCTCTCCACCAGCCGGATGATCGACGACGTCTTCGCCCAGGTCGGTGGCACGGTCTACCGCACCCCCGTCGGCGAGGCCAACGTCGCCGCGACCATGCGTCAAAAGCACTGCGTCATCGGCGGCGAGGGCAATGGCGGCGTCATCTGGCCCGACATCGTCCAGGTCCGCGACAGCCTCGCCGGCGCCGCCCTCCTGCTCGAGATGCTCGCCCAGCAGAACAAACCCCTCTCCGCCATCGCCTCGACCCTCCCCGCCTACGCCATCGTCAAGGACAAGGTCGACACCCAGCCCGGCATGGCCCAGAAGATCAAGGCCGCCCTCGCCGAACAGTTCAAATCCCAGAAGCTCGACCTCCAGGACGGCATCCGCATTGATTGGCCCGACCGCTGGGTCCACGTCCGCCCCAGCAACACCGAACCCATCATCCGCCTGATCGCCGAGGCCAAAGAGCCCAAGGCCGCCGAGGCCCTGATCGCCCAGGTCCGCGCCCACATGGCCACGCTCTAATTCAGAGGACCAACCACCAAGACACCAAGTTCACCAAGAAGACAAAGGTAGGGCACGCATCCTGCGTGCCATTTCCGCGCTCATTCTTCTTGGTGTCCTTGGTGTCTTGGTGGTTAACAAGAATCAACCAGCCAGCCCCAGTGCCGCCGCGTCGCGATCGCTCAGCACGCCGCCGTCGGAGCGTGGTTTCACCGTGCCGTCGCGCTTCCATGACCGCTGGCAACGCGGCTCACTCCTCAAGTCTTGAACCGCGATCGCTGATCCCCACGCAAACCTGCTGATCCCGCAGAGGTCCGCCAGGTCCACCACGTCGAGCCCCTTGACGTCAACGCCTTCCAGCGGCGCAGCCGTTAGCCCACAGTCCAGCGGGTTATCGATCCCCTGCGTCTGCCGCGCCTGCTCGATCGCCCTGAGCCAACCGTCTCTGGCCTGGAAGATCGCTCCCCACGCCGCGTGAGGCTGCACAGCCGGCATCTCCGCCGTCCCCGCCCCCGCCCCCGGGAACTGCTGCAGGTGCACGCTCTCCATCGCCTCGGCCTTCTGCTGGTGCAGCGCCGCCCACGCCTCCTCCGCCGTGTGCGGCAGGATCGGCGCGGCTAACCGAATCAGCGAACTGGCCACATGGTAAATCGCCGTCTGCGTCCGCCAACGGCGCGGGCTGTCGGGCCTGTCGCAATAAAGCCGGTCCTTCACCGCCGCCAGGTACACCGCCGAGAGCGTGTCATTGCAGAAGTTGAACAGCGCCTCCCGCACCCCCCGGAAGTTAAGAGCTTCATAATCCTTCCTCGCCTGCTCGACAAACTTGCCCAGCTCGCCCAGGATCCACGCATCCACGCTCGCCGTGTCCGCCGGCCCGAACATGTACGCGCCCTTCCCAGGGTTGAAGTCGCTGAGGTTGCTCAGCAAAAACCGCCAGGTATTGCGGACCTTGCGGTACTCCTCCCCGGCGTTCTGGAAGAACGACAGATCGACCTTGATGTCATTGTCCGTGTTCAGGCTCGCCACCCACCACCGGCAGACGTCCGCGCCGAAGTCCTTGAGCAGCACCTCGACCTCCAGCGCGTTGCCCAGGCTCTTGGACATCTTCCGTCCGTCCTTGTCGACCATGAACCCGTGCGTCAGCACTGTCCGGAACGGCGACTGCCCCCTCACACCCAACGCCGTCAGCAGCGACGACTGGAACCACCCGCGGTGCTGGTCCGAGCCCTCGAGGTAGAGGTCCGTGGGGAACACCTCCTTCAGCACCGCCCGCCAAGACGATCCCGACTCAAACCAGACGTCGAAGATGTCGCTCGATTTTCTCAAGCCCAGGCATGGCGATGCCTGGGTCTGCTCCTTGACCCATCCCGGCGCCGCCGGATCCTTCGCCGGTTCATACTTCGCCAGCAGTTCCTCCGCCGTCAGATTGAACCACGCATCCGACCCCTTCGCCCGCACCACCTCCGCCACCGTCCCCACGCTCGCCGCCGTCAGCAGCGGCTCGCCATCGACACCTTCCGGCGGGTAAAACGCCGGGATCGGCAACCCCCACGCCCGCTGCCGGCTCACGCACCAGTCCGGCCGAGACTCGATCATCCCGCGCATCCGATTCTGCCCCCAGCCGGGCAGGAAGTTCACCTTGCGCGTGCTGTCCAGCCCCAACGCGCGCAGCGTCCCCTTGCCCGTCGGCCGATCCACCCCGACGAACCACTGCTCCGTCGCCCGGAAGATCACCGGCGACTTGCCTCGCCAGTCGTGCGGATAGCTGTGCGTAAACACGTGGTCGTAGAACAAATGTCCGCTCTGACGGAGCCTGTCCAGCACAAGCTTGTTCGCGTCCCAGATCAGCCTGCCGCGAAGGAATTCCGGCGCCGTATCGTCGAACGTCCCGTCCTCGCGCACCGGGCAGTAGATCTCGAGCTTGTGGGCGATGCCCGTGTGATAGTCCTCCGTGCCGTGCCCCGGCGCGGTATGCACGATGCCCGTGCCGTCCTCGAGCGTGACGTACTCCGCCGTCAGCACCGACCGAACGCGATGGTCCGTATTGAAGGGATGCCGATACGTCACCCCCGCCTGGGCCAGCTCAGCCCCCAGGCAATGCCCCAAACGCTTGACGTCACCAGCTCCCCCCGAAGCCAGCACCTTCTCCACCAGCGCCTCGGCAAGCACGGCATGATGCGTCTTGCCCCCCTTGGTGAACGATACCAGCGCGTACTGCGCCCGCGGCCCCACCGCCGCCGCCAGGTTCGCCGGCAGCGTCCAGGGCGTCGTCGTCCAGATCATCAGCGACACCGCCTGCCCCTGCGGCGCCTGGAGTGACGAAGGCAACTTCCGCGGGTCCGCCACCTCGAACAGCACGTACACGCTCGTATCCTGCCGATCCTCATACTCCAGCTCCGCCTCCGCCAACGCCGTGCGGTTCTCGATCGACCAATGCACCGGCTTGAGCGCCCGGTACACCAATCCCTTGGCCACCAGGTCCGCGAAAACCTCCAGCACCCCCGCCTCGTACGCCGGGTCCATGGTCCGGTAGGGATTCTCGTAGTCCGCCAGCGTGAGCAGCCTCTGCATCTGCCCCGCCTGAAGCTTGACGAACTTCGCCGCGTAGTCCGCGCACCGCTTGCGGATCTGCACGGCGACCATGCCGCGCGCCTTCTCGCCCAGTTCGCTGACGACCTTGTGCTCGATCGGCAGCCCGTGGCAGTCCCACCCCGGGATGTAGGGCACGTCGAACCCCGCCATCGTCTTGGACCGCACCACCAGGTCCTTGAGCACCTTGTTTAAGAGATGCCCCAGGTGGATCGGCCCGTTGGCATAGGGCGGCCCGTCATGAAAAACAAAACATGGGGCCCCTTTCCGCTTCGCGCGGATCTGCTCATACAGCCTGCCCTGCTGCCAGCGCTTGAGCGTGGCCGGCTCGTTCTGCACCAGATTGGCCTTCATCGGGAAGGCCGTCTTGGGCAGGTTCAGCGTGTCCTTGTAAGACTTCTCAGTGGTGGGTTGCGTCATGGTGATGCTTCTTCCATATGCGGCTGGCCTTCCGGCCCTTTACGAGTCAAAAACAAAAAACCCTGCTCTCGGCAGGGTTCAGGCGTGCTTGGTGCGGAATCGCCGGCCCTACCGGAGCGGTGGAGGGATCATAATAATCTCGGCGATTCGAATGCTGAAAGTCATGGCCTTGCGTTCCTCAATCCAGCCACCAGTGGTTTGCTCGCCTCCGGATGGCATTTCCAAAGCATACCCTCTTATTCGGCCAGAACAACCCGGGAATTAAAGAAGATCCTTCAGCGGCACCGCCAGCCTCGCAAACTCCGCCGCCGGTAGGCTCACCGTCTGCCACCGCTCGCTGCGATGCCGCATCGCCGCCTGGTAATCGCTCAGCCGCACCGCCAGCACCGCGTACCACCGCTTGCTCGACTCGAAATAATCCATAAAAAGCGACGCCGGCGGCGCCGCATCGCACCAGTACAAAAACGCGAACACCGCCATGAACCCCGCCCCGAAAATCCCCTCCCACATCCGCAGGCTCTCGACATCGTCCCGCGTCACCCAGTTCTGCAACCCCCGGTTCCCCGGCCCGGTGTGCTTGCGACCCTTGACGTCCACCAGCAGGTTCACCCCGGACTGCCCGTACACGACGAAATCAAAACTCTTGAGAGAACTTACCTCGGCCCCCGGAGAGGGACCGTCGCCGGAACACAACTTCCGGGGGGCCAGCGCCCGCTTGGCCTCGTCCACCGCCACATAGGGGATCGCCTGCTGCCGGAGATAAATTTCGAACGCCTGGTCGTAGTGGAATCGTCGCTGAGCCATGGGTATAGGTCCGAGGTGGGTTGGATGAGGGTTGAGGGTAAAAGCTTCAGCGTTTGCCGGAATGTTTGGCGGCTCCACTTCCTCCAAGAATGCCCAGATCGATCAGCACCGCCGCGACGACCAGCACAAGATACCACCCGTCGACCGCCCCCGCCTTGTTCTTCGCCAGGGCATAGGCCAGCATGGTCAATGGCATAAAGAAGAACCCCAGCACCGGCCACAGGACCGTCTGGTACGCCCGGCTGAAATAATCCGAGCTCAGCCAGACCAGCAGGATGGTCAGCCGAGGGAAAATCAGCGCCAGAATCGTCAGCAGGCATGGCATGCCTGGCCTCCTTGTCCAGCCTGTTCGTTCCGCCACCGGACCACCCGTTCGGCCCTGCTACCCGCGAGCTTGGCAGGTCATTGTGCCGGCTCTTCTTGCGGCTGTTCTTCTTTCTTCTTGTCGCCGAACAGGTTGCCGATCCCCTTGCCGACGTCCCCGATAGCCTTGCCCGCTCCTTCGACCGCCTTGCCCGCCGTCTCGCCCACTTGCTTACCGACGTCGAGCACCGTCGTCCCGACCTCGCCGACGACCTTCACGCCGAACTCGCCCACGCCCCCGAGCTTGTCCAGCCCGCCCGCGAGTTCCTTGGTGATGTCGCCCGGCAGCGACAGCCCCTTCTGCACCACCGCAGCCATGATCGCCTTGGTGACCACCCCCGACAGGTCCGCCAGCATCACGCCCTTGTCACCGGCCGTGCCGATGTTCTCCAGCTCGATCTGGGGAATCTGCACTTGCTGCCGTGTGATCGCACCGCCCACGGGCATCATGTCCACGTCCACCGTGATGTTCTTGAGCACCAGCTTGCGCACGATGAACTTCTTGCCCGGCGTCTCTTCCGCCGGCGCCGGCTCCTCAGCCGTGCCCTGGAGCTTGGCCAGGTTGTCCAGGATCACCTGGTAGTTGGCCTTGCCCTCCTTCTTCTGCAGGCTCATGGTGATGTCCGACAACGACAGCAGCGGCACCTCGACCGTCTCGCCCATCAGCGACTTGATCGAGACCTCCGTCACACATTCACCCATGGTGAAGAAATAGGGCTTGTCGTACCCTTCCGGGTTGGTGATCTTCATCCCCTTGAGCTCCACCCGGCCGCCGAAGACCGAGATGTTGGCCGAGTCCAGCGACGCCGGCACGCCCAGGGCGTAGCTCGCCCCGTAGTCCACCCCCGCCTTGACCAGGTGGTTCAGGCTCAGAAAGACCACCACGGCCGCCACCACCAGCACGGCCAGGAGCACCCCGACCCCGATCAGCACTTTTCGCATCGCTCGCATGGCAATCTCCTTGCGCGGACAGCTCCGCCCGCGGTTTGTTTCATACAATCATACGTCCTAAGGCGTTTCAACCCCACCCTCCGATGTTCCAGGGCCCCGACCATGCCCCCCAGCCCCCACGAACAGCACATGCACCGAGCCTTGGTCCTGGCCAGGCGTGGCCGGGGGGCTGTCGAACCCAACCCAATGGTCGGGGCGGTCCTGGTCCGTGACGGCAAGGTGCTGGCTGAGGGTTTCCACCAACGTTTCGGCGGCCCCCACGCCGAGATCGTCGCCCTCCGGGCCTGCCGCGACGCCGGCGTCAATCCCAAGGGGGCCGACCTTTACGTCACCCTCGAGCCCTGCTGCCACCAGGGCAAAACGCCCCCCTGCACCGACGCCCTGATCCAGGCCGGCCTCGCCCGCGTCTACGTCGCCACCGCCGATCCCAACCCCCGCGTCGCCGGCAAGGGCACGTCTAGGCTGCGCAAGGCAGGCATCGCCGTCGAGCTCGGCCTCTGCCGCCGCGAGGCCCAGCAACTGATCGAGCCCTTCGCCAAGTTCATCACCCAAGGCCTGCCCTACGTCACGCTCAAGTGGGCCCAGACCGTCGACGGCCTGATCGCCACCCGCGAGAACGACAGCCGCTGGATCAGCAACGACCTGAGCCGCAAATGGGTCCACCAGCAGCGCGCGATGGCCGACGCCATCCTCATCGGCATCGGCACCGCCTTGGCCGACGATCCTCTCCTGACCGCCCGCGGCCTCCGCGCCCGCCGCAAGACCCGCCGCGTCGTCGTCGACCCCAGCCTCCGCCTGCCCGAGAGCAGCCAGATTGTCCGCTCCCTGGACAAGTCCAAGGCCTCGCCCTTGCTCGTGGCCGTCCGCCAGCGCCTCATGGAAAAGCCCCCCCTCCGCATGAGGGATCTGGCCAAGGCCGGCGTCGAGTTCATCGGCCTGCCCCCCCTCGACCCCAAGGGCGATCCCTCCGTCCTGGCCCTCGAACCCCTGCTGCGGTGCCTGGCTGCCCAGCACAACGCCACCCATGTCCTGGTCGAGGGTGGCTCAACCCTCAACGGCCACCTCCTCCGCCAAGGTTTGGCCGACGAGCTGGCCGTCTTCATCGCGCCCAAACTCCTGGGCGATGCCGGGGCCGTCCCCGCCGTCACCGGCTTCTGGCCCGCCCGCATCGACCAGGCTACCCCCCTGGAGCTCCGCGACACCCAGCGCCTAGGAGACGACCTGCTCCTGACCTACCGCTTGCCCCCACCACCGGTGCTCCGCAAACGAAAGAAGTCCACAAAATCCGCTAAACGCTTGACTTAAGGCAAGATTTCCGCCAGGCACCCCCCGCCTCGATCGGGTACAATAGACGTTTTACTCCAGCCCGACCGGAGCCCACCGCTTGAGTCGAACCCGCATGCTCGTGGCCGTCAGCTCCCCCTGGGCCAGCGAAAAGCTCGCCGGCCCCATCGCCGACCTGGCCAAACGCCTCGACGCCGTGGCGGTCATCGCCCACGTCGCCCAGAACCAGGAGGAGGACGAGCACGAGTCCGACGCCAAAAACCGCGGCGAGGAGACCCTCAAGCTCCTGGCCCAGAGCCTCCAGCAGGCCGGCGTCGAGGCCGAGGGGGTCATGCTCTTTTCCAATGATGTCTCCCGCGCCCTGCTCAACACCGCCAAGGGCCGCAACTGCTCCCTCATCGTCCTGGGCCTGACCGGCAAGGGCGTGCTCAAGCGCCTGATCGCCGGCGACGTCCCCGGCAACGTCATCCGACAGGCCGACATCCCCATCCTGCTCTGCCCCGCCAACTGGAACGGCATGATCTAGAACAGACACCCCGCACAACCATGCGGGGCTCGCCTCGCCATCCCGCTCGTCGCTCTGTCCTAAACTCCCTCAACCACCACGATGAACACCTGCCCCGGCCCGTGCACGCCGGTGATCAGGATCCCCTCGATGTCCGCCGTCTTGCTCGGCCCAGTAATAAACGCCTGGCTCGACGGCAGCTCCCGCCCCGGAATCCCCCTCAGCCGCGCCCAGTAGTCCACCATGTCCGGCAGGATATCGCTCTGCCGCACGATGGCGACGTGCACCGGCGGCACCAGGCTCAACCCCCGGCTGTGCCCGGCGTCCGACGAGCAGATCAGCGTCCCCGTCTCGGCCAGCGCCGCGTGCACGTCCGTGATCCCCGCGTCGAGTCCATATTGCTCCGCGAAGCCCGGCGTGGCCCTCCAGTCCACCACCTCGACGCCCTTGCGCCGCAGCGAATCGTTGAGCGAGACCGCCTGGGGCAGGCTCCCCACGCTCGCCGCCACCCGTTTGGCCCCGACCTTCTCCAACAGCTCACTGACCGTGCGGATCAGTTCGTCCGACTTGATCCGGCAGACCGTCATCCCCACCTCGCCCGCTCGCTGGGCGAACAGCGACACCACGTCCTCGCTCGCCGACGCCAGCCGGACGAGTTGGGGATCGACCGCCGGCGGAGCCGGCACAGCCTGCCCGCTGATGCGTCCGAGCGCCTGCCGGACCGGCTTCAGGAACGTCTGCCGATCGACTCCCAGGCTCGCAGGTGTGTCTGAGATATTGCTCATGGCCTATTCTGCTCGTCCCACCACTGCCTGAAACTCTTCGCCGGCGGCGTGGGCATGTCCCGCTGGCTCGTCCAACCCCCGGCCGGCCCGGGCAGGTCGTTGAGCCAGCCGCGCGACCGATAGGGATCGCCCAACTCGAGTGTCCCCGCCACCCGCGCCTGCCAGCGGAAGAACAGCTTCTGCGCCCACCCCCCGAGCCGGTACGTCCAGCTCCGCCCCAGGCTCCTGGCCCACATCCGATACACCAGCCGGTCCGACCACTTGGTGATCCGCTTGCTCACCATCTCGGCCCTGAGCTGGATCAGGTACTTCGGGATATTGATCTTCACCGGGCACGCCTCGTAGCACGCCCCGCACAGCGAGCTGGCGTTGGGCAGGTCCGGGTAGTTGGCCAACCCCCGGAACATCGGCGTGATCAAGGCCCCGATCGGCCCCGAATACACCGCCCCGTACGAGTGCCCGCCCACCTTGCGATACACCGGGCAGGCGTTCAGGCACGCCCCGCAGCGGATGCAGCGCAGCATCTCCCGCGTCTCGGGCTTGAGGATCTCCGTCCGCCCGTTGTCGAGCAGGATCACGTGCATCTCGTCCGGCCCGCCGTGCTCGTGCGCCCGGCGCGGCCCGGTCATCACGTGCGTGTACACCGTCAACGGTTGCCCCGTCGACGTGCGGGCCAATAGCTTGAGCATCACCCCCAGGTGCTCGAACGTCGGCACGAGCTTCTCGATCCCCACGAACGCCACGTGCACCCGCGGCGCGCTGGTGCAGAACCGCCCGTTGCCCTCGTTGGTGCAGATCACCACCGACCCCGTCTCGGCCACCAGGAAGTTCCCGCCGCTGATGCCCAGGTCCGCCTTCCGATACTTCTCACGCAGGTGCGCCCGGGCGATCTGTGTCAGCTCCTGCGGGTCCTCCGTGTAGGGCGCTCCCAGCTCGCGCTCGAACGCCCGCGCCACCGACTGCCGGTTCTTGTGGATCATCGGCGTGACGATGTGTGATGGCGCGTCGTGGTCGAGCTGAAGGATGAACTCGCCCAGGTCCGTCTCGACCGTCTCGACCCCGATGGCCTCGAGCTGCGGCAGGAGCTGCGTCTCCTCCGTCACCATCGACTTGCTCTTGACGCATAGCTTCGCCCCCGCCCGCCTGGCGATGTCCAGGCAGATCGCGTTGGCCTGCGCCGCGTCCTGCGCGAAGTGCACCCTCACCCCCGCCGCCGTGGCGTTGTCGACGAACTTCTCGATGTAATGGTCCAGATGATCGAGCGTGTGCTGCTTGATGGCCGCGCCGAGCTCCCGGAAGTCGCCGTGTTTCTCGCCGAACGCCGCCGACGTCACCTGCCTGCGCGTCACGTCCTTCCGGTACGTCGCCACGTGGACGAAGTCCAGCAACTGCTTGTCCGCCGTCGCCTTGTCCGCCCGGGCGTGGATGTCATACGGCAGCGGCGGGAAGAGCAGGTCGTGCCCGTTAACGCTCAGCCCCACCGGCTTGCCCGTGTCATGGCCCGACGTCGTGGACTCGGAAGGAGTGCTGCTCATGGTTCACGTCAGACCGCCGTGGCCTCCATCAGCCCCAGCGACTCGGCGATGATCTCCGCCAGGCTCAAAAACGTCACCGCATGGTTCTCCCGCCGGCACGATCCCGAGATGTTCATCGTGCACCCCGCGTCGTTGCTCACCACCGCCGCCGCCCGCGTGTCACGGATGCACGCCACCTTGTCGCGCACCAGCGTCCCGGAGATCTGCGGGTACTTCATCGCGAATGTCCCCCCGAACCCGCAGCACTGCTCAGCCTTGGGCAGCGGCACGTACTCCACGCCCTCGATCTGCTGGATCAGCCGCACCGCCTCGTCGGTCATCCCCAGCCCGCGCAGGTGGCAGGAGTAATGGTACGTCACCTTGCCCGACCACTTCGCCCCCAGGCTCCGCAGGTCCACCTTCACTACCGTCAGCAGGAACTGATAGAACTCGTAGGTCTTCTCCACCAACTTCCGCGCCCGCTCGGCCATGGCCGGATCGTCCTTGAAGAGCTGCGGGTAGTAGTCGTGGATCATCGCGCAGCACGACCCCGACGGCGTCACGACATACTCGCTGTCCTCAAACACCTCGACCATCCGCCTCGCCAGCTCGCGAGCCTCGTCGGTGAAGCCGTTGTTGAACATCGGCTGGCCGCAGCACGTCTGCGCCTGGGGGAAATCCACCGCGCAGCCCAGGCGCTCGAGCACCTTGACCACGGCGATCCCCGTCCGGGGGTAGAACGTGTCCGTCAGGCAAGTGACAAACAGCGACACTTTCATCCCGAAAGTGTAGCCATCCGACGTGCTTTGACAAAACGCCCGAGTTTCCCGCTCACCACCCCGACGCACACGCCCCGCGCCGCTGGATCTGCTGCTCAGCCAGCCAGCGCGTGAACCGCACGATCGCTTCCATCTGCTGCCGCCGCGTCGAGGGGTCGTCGTAGATCAGCTGCAGCCCCAGGTAGTGGCTCTGATCCGTGTACGGCCGATCGTGAACGAGCCTCACCCGCAGACGCAGCGGCTCCGCCACCGTCGGCAGGTTCAGTGTGGCGAAAAACTCGCTCGCCCCGAGCACCGAGAGCTTGTCCGCCAGCACGATCTCCACGCCCAGTCCACCCGCCCCGATATTGAGCAGCCTCGCCTCGACCGGATACCCCCCCGAAGGAATCTCCTGCGCCGGCTGCAGCAGCACCCGCCACGGCAGCGTGATCCCCACCGTCGACGCCCGGTAGAACCGACGCCGCTGCGCATTGCGCACGTGGTGCGGCCGCGACAGCTTCACCGCCGGCGCCTCCGGCTGCCCCGCCACGGGATGGTGCGTCATCTCGACGACCTTGCACCGGCAGGCCCATCGTTCCTTGTGATCCGTCAGCAGCACCAGCACCTCGCCGCCAACCTCCAATCCATGCTCGTCAATCCGCGGGAACGGCCGCTCGATCACGATCCCGTCCTCGGGCATCGCCAGGAGCCGGGCACGAAACGCCGGGGCGAACAGGTCCTCCCCGCTGACCGACAGACTCATGAGTTCCACCACCGCGTGCTGCTGGCAGAGCCTCTGCATCGAAGCTTCCCACCCCGCAGTGGGGTTGACCTCGGCAGGTGACGGTTGGCGTGCAGCTGGTGTTGGATGCATGTGACGTGCTCAATAAAAACGTGCGACAACGAACCCAAACACGCTCCCGTGCTCAAGGATCGGCCGGATACCCTCCCGGCTTGACGCTGCGATAGGTTCGGACATCGATATCTTCAATCTTGCGGACTACGTTTACGGATCAAGGGAAATAGGCAACCCTCACCACACGGTAAAATTCTCCAATGGCCATCCTCGGTCACGGCTCCGACCTCCGCCTCGCCCCCACGATCGCCCCGCTGGTCAAGGCCGGCCAAGCCACCGTCCGCGGCGCCCTCGATGAATTGGCCCGCCGGGGTTTCGCCGCCGCCCAGCTCGACGCCGCCCTGCCCGGCATCCGCCCGCGCGACCTGGACCAGCGGGCCCGCCGCGACCTGGCCGCCACGCTCACCCGCTGCGGCATCACCCTGGCCGGCCTGGACCTCTGGATCCCCCGCGACCACTTCACCCAACCCGAGCACGTCGACCGCGCCGTCGCCGCCGTCGTCGCCGCCGTCGAGCTCGCCGCCGACCTCGGCCGCGTCCCGCTGAGCCTTGCCCTGCCGGCCAAAACCCTCTCCCCCGACATCCGCGCCGCCCTCGTCGAAGCCGCCGACGGCCGATCCGTCCGCCTGGCCGTCCACGCCGAGGACCAGCTCGAAGAATTGCTTGCCTGGATCGCACAAACGAGTCAATCCGCCCTGGGCCTGGGCTGCGACCCCGCCGCCCTCCTGGCCATGGGTCTCGACCCCGTCGCAACCGTCCAGCGCCTAGCCGATCATCTCGCCGTCGCCCGCCTCGACGACTGGAAGACCCACACCTCCCCCGTCGACGGCCAGCGCGCCCCCCTCGGCCAGGGCGACCTCGACGTCATCCCCTACCGCGCCACGGTCGACCTCGCCCCCCATCGCCTCGGCCCCGTCGTCCTGGACCTCCGCGGCCTGTCCAACCCCCTCACCGCCGCCGACGCGGCAAGCCACGCCTGGCAGAACGCGGCATTCACGGTGTAAGACGAATCCAGGACGTCGGTCTTGTCTATCCGATCTTCCTGCTGATAATGATCAAGGAGAATGTATGCATGGGACCTCTCATGCCCCCACTCCACCAGACCAATCCCTTCCTCCGCAACACCGCCGCCCGCGTGCGAATGCTCACACGCAACGCGGTCGAATCAAGCATCTTTGAGGGTGCACGAGGCCTGCGAGTTAAAATCGAGCGTCAATCGCTCTCTTCCCCCGCCTCGTGCAACCGCACGTCCCCGCGCAACAGCCAGTACGACCCGATCAGCGAATACGACATCTGATACAACCGGATCAACAGCAGCATCCCCACCAACTGATTCGCCGTCCCCCCGGAAGTCACTCCAGCAGCCGCGCCGGTTTCAGACGCCCCCAGCAGCGCCACGCCCAATCCCTCCATCACCCCCAAACCCTGGTACGTCAGCGGCACCGCCCCGGCCATGAACAGCACCGGCACCACCGCCAGCAGCACTCCCAGCGGCACGTCTAAACCCAGCGCATAACCCGCCAGCGCCGTCGCACAAACAAGCAGAAAATGCACCCCCATGCTCAGCCCCACCCCCGCCAGCACCGCCCCCTTCGCGTGCCGATAGCCCAGCACCGCCCGATCCACCGCCCCGATGAGTCGGCTGGCCTTGCTCAACCATCCCGCCGATTCAGGCATCGCCCCCGGCTCACCCGACACCCCCAGCAATCTCCGCCACGCCGGCCAGAAGTAGAGAAACGTTCCAATCACCAGCCCTGCCGCACCCAGCCACAGGTATGCCGTCACCTGCCGCACCAGCGGGTTGTCCAGCATGAACAGCCCCGCCACGCACGCCAGCGCCAGCATCCCCACCATCCCCACCACCCGGTCCATCAGCACGCTCATCACCGCGTCCGCCCGCCGGTCCGTCCCCCGCGAGGCGTAGTACGCCTTGACCACGTCCCCCCCGGTCATCCCCGGCATGCAGTAGTTCAGGAACGTCCCGACCAGGTAGAGCGGAAGCGTCCGCCCCATCGTCACCGCCAGGCCACGGGCCCGCATCAAGATCCACCACCGCAGCGGCTGGATCAGAAACACCGGCCCGACCAGCAGCCACCCTACCGCCAGCATCATCACGTCCGCCCCGCGCAGCGTGCTGAGCACCCCCGGCCGAAACTCCTGGGCTCCGCTCGCCGTGGTCACCACCTGGTCCTGCCACGTCAGCGTCATGG
>JADZCW010000005.1 GCA_020851395.1 Phycisphaeraceae bacterium | reverse complement strand
TCCTCGGCGGCGAGTCCGTCCTGCCCTACGCCGCCACCGCCCCGATGCCCCCCGGCATCAGCGAACTGCTCCTGGCGGGCATCCTCAACGACGGCGCGATCCCCCTGGTCCGCTGCAAGACCCTGGATCTTCACGTGCCCGCCAACGCCGAGATCGTGATTGAGGGCTACGTCTCAACCGAGGCCGGCCCGCCCGGCTACGACCCACGCCTCAAGGGCCTTGACGGCCAGTCGCC
This sequence comes from Phycisphaeraceae bacterium, assembly GCA_020851395.1. Classification (GTDB taxonomy): domain Bacteria; phylum Planctomycetota; class Phycisphaerae; order Phycisphaerales; family Phycisphaeraceae; genus JADZCW01. The sequence goes on along the minus strand of JADZCW010000005.1, from coordinate 3,811 downwards.
CCCGCTGGGCGAGGGCGCCTTTTTTGAGGGCCCCTTCGGCGACCACACCGGTTTCTACTCGCTGCCCGACCGCTACCCGATCTTCACCGTCACCGCCGTCACGCACCGCCGCAACGCGATCTATCCGACGACGATCGTCGGCCTGCCGCCCCAGGAGGACTACTACCTGGGCAAGGCGACCGAGCGAATCTTCCTCCCGCTGCTGCGGACGATCGTCCCCGACGTGCTGGACTACGACCTGCCCATGTTCGGGGCCTTCCACAACTGCGTCTTCATCAAGATCCGCAAGGAGTACCCGCTCCAGGCCCGACGGGTCATGCACGCGATCTGGGGCGCGGGCCAGATGGCCTGGACGAAATTGATCGTCGTCGTCGACGACGACGTCGACGTGCACGACCACGAGGCGGTGCTCTTTAGGCTCTGCGCCAACTGCGACCCCGGCCGGGACGTCGAGATGGTCCACGGCCCCCTGGACATTCTTGACCATGCCGCCCCGCGCCTGGGGGCCGGCCAGAAGATGGGCTTCGACGCCACCCGCAAGACCCCCGGCGAGGAGGTCAACGGCCAGCCCGTGCGTGATTTCCCCCCGATCCTCAGCGTCGACGCCGCCACCAGGGCCCTGATCGACCGTCGGTGGGGCGAGTACGGCCTACTCGACTGATTCATCCGCCACGGTGTTGACCTTGGCCAGCACTGGGCGTAGGACCATGTGAACGTAATCGGACTCGAAGTCCATCGCCCGGGCCATGCGTAGGTACTCATCGCGGACCTGCGGGTGCCGGGTGGCGATGGCCGCATAGACCAGCCGGATGTCCGAGATGGTGCCCGAGTAGAACATCGCCTCTTTCGGCGAGGGGGGCGTCTGCCCGCTGAGCCAGGCCGCGAGCACCCGGTCCTCGACCGGGCCCTGCCGCAGCATCTCGACGAGCGTTCTGAGCTCCGACGCCGCCAGCGTGTCGAGCCCGCGTGCACCGGCGACGACGTAGATCGTGGCATGCTCCTCCGGGCTGAGCGGCTCGTCGCTCGTGTTCGTCTGCTCGATGAGTTTCTCGATTGACGTCGACGCGCCGTCGAGCGTGGCCAGCGTCAGCGACTCGGGGTTGATCTTGCGCTGGGCGGCCATGTAGGTCGTGTCGTCGTCCACCGCCGCCGCGGCCGCGGCCGTGATCATGGAGCGGAAGAGGTCATGGAACTGCTTGCTCGCCTCGGGGGCTTCCTCCCGCATCGTGGCCAGCCACTTGTCGCGGACCTCCTTGGCCCGGTTGATCGCGCCCAGCCGGATCAGGCACTGGATCTTGGTGATGACAGCCTCGAAGTCAGCCGGGTCGTCCTGGAGTAGTTGTTCCGCCTCGGCCAGCAGGGCCGGATAGTCACGGCAGGCGAGCCGGGCCTTGCGCTGGGCGACCAAGAACGTCTGCGACTGCGGCGCCAGCGCCACGGCCGATTGGGCCAGCCTCAGCGCCTCGGGGAACGATTCATTCCTCGTCGCCTCGAATGAGAGCCAGAGGTAGCCGTAGGGGCACGGGTCGGGCTGCGCGATCGCTTCCTGGCAGAGTTGTTTGGCCCTGGCCGGGTCGTCCTCGATGCGCGCCAACAGGTACTTCAGGCCCTTGTCCGCCGGGTCGGCCGCGGCGAACTTGCGGTACTCCGCCACCAGGTCGCGCTGAGGTTCGAGCCGCAGGGTCATATCCTGCCAGGAGCGGTGCCACTCAACGAGGGTCGGCCGGACGTCGAGCTTCGACGCCAGGAACGACCGGAACTCGACCGGCCCGATCAGCAGGCCCAGATCCGGCAGCAGGTGCTCATGCAGCCGGGGCTGACGGTCCAGCACCTGGCGCAGATACGCCGCCGCCTTGGCGTGGTTGTTGGGCTCGTCGAGCATCGCAACGATCTGCGGGATGCTCACGTCCTTGAGCAGGGCCAGCGACTGCTTGGAGACGACCTTCTTGTCCACGGGCATCTGGATCTCGTCCGGCTCGCGGGCGAAGGGGTAGTCCATCTCGTCGAACTGATAGACGATCCTGCTCGGCTCGAGCCACTCTCGCCCTATCGGCGGCGTGGCCGGCTTTGGCGCGTAGTAGACCAGAGCGTGCACCAGCACCGCCGCCCCGTCGGGGTTGACCACCACCGTCCCCCGGAACAGCGGCCGGGCCAGGAACGCGCACTTGGGCTCGACCACGATCGGCTCAAACTCGATACTCCCCGGAGCCGGCGCGATCGTGCTCCGCCCCATCGGCAGGGTGATCGGCAGGGCCCGGTTGTTGGGGATCCGCATCGGCTGGCCGTTGACCAGCACGCTGTAAGGTTCGGCCAGGCCATTGACCAGGAAAGCATTTTCCACCTTGGCCGTGGTGCTCAGGAACACGTACATCCCCGCCATCAGCACCACGACAGCCGCGGCCAGGATGGGCTGCAGGGCGGATCGCGGCTTGCGGATCGGCTCGCCCGTGCTGGCATGGACCATCGCCGGGCCCTTGCGCCGGACAGGCTTGCCCGACTTGGCGCCTCGGGTCGAGATCTTCTCCATCCGGGCCAGGACCTTGAGCTGGTCCGGGTCCGCCCAGCCCTGGAAGGCCTGGATCTCGCCGAGCGCTTCCTGGTGCATCCCCAGCGACTGATAGGCCTCGATCAGCAGCATGCGCAGCGACGACGGCTTGCCCCCCTGGGCCTGCTCGAGCTTCTCGAGCTCGGGCGTGGCCTGCTCGATCTTGCCCGCCAGCAGCAGGTGCCGGATCAGCGCGTGCCGGACGTCCGAGTCCTCGCCCTGCGCCAGCACGGCGGTGAAGGCAGCCTCAGCCTCCTCGTCCATCATGAACGCGCTGTACGCCTGGGCCAGCAGCCCGAGCATGCGGCCGTTGGACGACAGGTGCTGCTCGATCAGGACGGCGATCTCGGTAAATCGCTCATGGTCAGCCGTGTCGATCAGGGCCTGAAGCACCGCCTCGGCGGCCTCGGCGTTCTCCGGCTCGGACCGGTACGCGGCCAGGCGCGGCTCGACCTGGTCCCGCTGAAGTTTGTGCCATCTCTTTGGCGTGAAGTTGAAGCATTGATCGCACGACGGGCATTGGTGTCGGATGTAACGCGTCTCGCACGGGATGATCGGGAGGAAGTAGAGCGTGAACCAGTTCCGGCCCTCATAGCTCTCGAACACGCCGGCCGTGCCGCAGTTCTTGCAGATCGTGCGGACATGATTGACGTTTTTCTTCCCGCAGACTCTTGAGCCGTAGATGATCAGCATGCCTGCCTCCCTGACGCCGGTGGATGATCGGCTTGGATCTAGGTGGGGCGAGGAGGCCGCCGCCAAGGTCCGGATAAACGAACAGCGACCCGACCAAAAGACTCGGGAATCAAGGAATCCTTCGGCTCTTCATCAGCAAGCGATTAGGAAACCATTACAAATCTTCGCTTCACAAGACGTCCCCCCACCCCGCCGGGCATAGGCCCTGGAGGGCGGACAGGCACTCTGTCTAATCGAGATGTCAGCTCTTCTTCTTCCGCCGCGCCGGCGACTTGGTCTTGGCCTGCTTGACGGCGTAGGGGGGCTTCTTCCCCTTGGCCTGCCAGTAACGGTTCACGCTCTGGCGGATCTCGTCCTTGGCCTTGTCGGCATCACCCCAACCCAGGGCCTTAACCACACCGCCCTCGAGCTGCTTGTAGGTCGAGAAGAAGTGCTCGACCTCGCGCAAAAAGTGCGGCGGCACACGCCACAGGTCGTGGTACTCGGCGAAGATCGGGTCCGAGTTGGGCACGGCCAGGATCTTAAAGTCGTTCATGCCCTTGTCCATCATCTTGAAGATGCCGATCGGCCGCG
>JADZCW010000004.1 GCA_020851395.1 Phycisphaeraceae bacterium | reverse complement strand
CCCAGCCGGTTTCTGCGGGAGTTGCCTGAGGAGGCGACGCAGTGGGAGGATCGGTCGGAAGAAGAGGATTGGCTTTCACCGACGTCCCACGAGGGACGCATTGAGATGCGTCGCTCGAACGGCGCGGCCCGTCCGTCCGGCGAGTACGGGCCCGGCATGCTCGTGCGGCACCCGACGTTCGGCGTCGGACGGGTGCTGACGGTCAGCGCGGTCGGCTCGCACACGCGGGCCCAGGTGCAGTTCAATAGCAGCGGGGTCAAGACGCTGGTGCTCGAGTACGCCCGACTGGAGAAGGTGTCTCCCTAGGAGGTAACCGTGTCCAAGACGTGGATCAAGATCTGCGGGCTGCGTGACGCGAAGATGGCTGGCGTCGCGGCCGAGGTGGGGGCCAACGCGGTGGGGCTGGTGTTCGTCGAGGCCTCGCCACGCTTTGTGACCGTCGACCAGGCCAAGGGGATCGTCGCGTCCCTGCCAATGAATGTCGAACGCATCGGCCTGTTCGTGGACGCCACCCCGGAAGTGATCCGCAAGACGGCCGACGCGGTGGGGCTGCGGACGGTGCAACTGCACGGGCGGGAGAATGTCGCCTTCGCGCGATCACTCGCCCCGCTGCGCGTGCTCAAGGCGCTGCCCTTCGGCGAGGACCTGCCGGCCCGGATAGCGGCGTGGCGGGATTGCCCGAACCTCGTGGCGTTGCTGATCGATGCCCCCCTGCCGGCGGACGGTCAGCCCGGAGATCTTCCGGGTGGCACAGGTCGAGCTGTGGACTGGGCGAAGCTGCGCAGGCTGCTCGACACCATGCCCGCCGATCAGCGGCCTCGCGTTGTGCTCGCCGGCGGGCTCAACCCCTCTAACGTGGCTGAGGCGATCCGTGCGGTCAGGCCGTTCGGCGTGGACGTCTCGAGCGGCGTGGAGTCCAGGCGCGGCCAGAAGGACGCCTCATTGATCCGTGCCTTCGTCGCGGCCGCGCGGGAGGCGGAGGCAGCGCTGTCGGCCGGTTGATCCGTGGGCCGGGGCGTCTACACTGTTGCCCATGAAACGCGTTCTTTCAGGCATTCAGCCGTCGGGACCGCTGCACCTTGGCAACTATGCCGCGGCCATCCGTCAATTCATCGACATGCAGGCGGATCACGAGATGTACATCTTCGTGGCCTCCTACCATGCGCTGACCACCGTGCGGGATCCCAAGGTCCTGCGCGACAATGTTCGTCAGGTCGTCATCGACTGCCTGGCGTTCGGGATTGATCCCCAACGCACCAACTTCTATCTCCAGCAGGATGTGCCCAAGGTGACCGAGCTTGCCTGGCTGCTCGGTTGCATGTGCCCCAAGCACCTGATGGACAAGGCGACGAGCTTTAAAGACAAGCTGGCCAAGGGACTCTCGGCCTCGATCGGGCTCTACACCTATCCCATCCTCCAAGCGGCGGACATCTTGAGTGTCGACCCTGACGTGGTTCCCGTGGGCGAAGACCAGCGCCAGCATGTAGAGATCACCCGCGACTTGGCCGAGAAGTTCAACGCCGCCTACGGTCCGGTGTTCAAGATCCCCGATCTGAAGATCCGCGAAGGCTCGGGTCTCATGCCGGGGGTTGATGGGCAGAAAATGTCCAAGAGCTACGGCAATGCCATCAGCCCCTTCCTTGAGGAGAAGGCCCTCAAGAAGGTGATCATGAAAATCACCACCGACTCCAAGGGCGTCGACGAGGCGAAGGATCCCGAGACGTGCACGGTGTTCCAGATCTTCCGCGGCCTGGCCGGCGTGAACGATCCGCGGACGGCTGAGCTGGCCGAGCGCTACCGCAAGGGCGGGATGGGGTATGGCGTGGCCAAGCAGGCGCTGCTGGAGTTGATCCTGAACCACTTCGGCCCGGCCCGCAAGCGCCGGGTGGAGTTGATGAACGATCCGGGGTACGTGGAGCAGGTGCTGCGTCAGGGCGCCGCGGCGGCGAACGCCAAGGCCAGCGACGTCACGGCCCGGGCCCGCAAGGCTGTGGGGTTATAGGTCAATACATTTCACCACGGAGAGCACGGAGATCACAGAGACGATCCCAAACAGAATTCGTGTGCCTTGAACTCTGCCTCTCTTTCTCCGTGTCCTCCGTGCTCTCCGTGGTAAGACTGTCTTATTCTTAGAACTGGACCGGCAGGCCCTCGGCCTTCCACTTCTCCATCAGCAGGCGGGCCTCGTTGATCAAGAGGTTCAGCCGCTCGGCAGCGTCGTTGAGGTTGTCGTAGAGCGCGGGGTCGGCCAGCATCTTGCCCAGGGTGCCCTGGCCGGCGGAGGCTTTGTCCACGGTGCTGCTGATCGTGGCCAGGGTCTTGTTGAGCTCGTCCGAGACGCTCACGAGCCGGCCCGTGAGCTGGTTGATGGAGGTCGAGAGCTGCTCGGCGGTCTTGCGGGTCTCGACGAGGGTGGACTTGAAATCACTGTGGAGCTCGGTGTCGTTGAGCCAGGCGTCAAGGCCCTGCAGGACGCCCGAGAGCTCCTTGAGCCGTGTGTCGGCCCGGGCGATGAGGGT
>JADZCW010000003.1 GCA_020851395.1 Phycisphaeraceae bacterium | reverse complement strand
GCCTTGCCGTCGGCCTCGGCCTTGGCGTTGGCCTCGCGGGCCTCGGCCTTGGTCACCAGGGCGCCGACGGGCAGCGTCGTGTCGCCGGACTCCTTGACCTTGGCCATGTTGGCGATCGCGTCGTTGGACGCCCGGAACTGGAACTTGTCCACCACCTCGTTGGGCAGCAGGGTCGTGTCGCCGGGGTTCTCGACGCGGATCTTGCGGAGCATCTGGGCCAGGATGATCTCGATGTGCTTGTCGTTGATCGCCTGACCCACGGAGCGGTAGACGTTCTGCACCTCGTCGAGCAGGTAGGTGTACAGCGCGTCCTCGCCCTTGATCCGCAGGATGTCGTGCGGGATCAGCGGCCCGTCGATCAGCGGGTCGCCGGCCGCGACGTAGTCGCCGGTGTGCACGAGCAGGTGACGGTCCTGGGGAACGTGATGCTCCTTCTCCAGGCCGCCCTCGCTCTTGACGGTGATGGTCATCTTGCCGCGGCGCTTGTCGGACCGCAGCTCGACGGAGCCGGAGATCTCGGCCAGGACGGCCGGGTCGCGCGGCTTGCGGGCCTCGAAGACCTCGGTGACGCGGGGCAGACCGCCGACGATGTCGGCCGAGCCGGCGACGTCCCGCGGCTGGCGGGCGAGCATGTGGCCGGCCTCGATCATCTGGCCCTCGGCCACCTCGATACGGGCCTTGGCGGGCAGGTAGTGGAAGTCGAGGATCTTGCCGTCGGCGTCCTCGATGACGATCCGCGGGTGACGCTCGCCCTTGTGCTCGATGACCACCAGGGCCTCGCTCTTGGTCGTGTCGCCCGGGCGACGGCCGGCGGCGGGCTGCGACTCGCTCTCGGGCCGGACCGTCTCGCCCAGCACGATGTCCTCGAAGCGGACCTTGCCGGCCTTCTCAGCCAGGATGGGCGTGCGGTGCGGGTCCCAGCGGACGAGCATCTGGCCCTTCTTCACTTCCTCGCCGGGCTTGACCATGATGAACGAGCCGTAGGCGATCTTGAACTTCTCGAGCTCGCGACCCTTGGCGTCGAGGATGGCCAGTTCGGCGTTGCGCTTGAGGGAGACCAGGACGTCGCGTCCGTCCTCGTCCTTGGTGGGGACTTCCTTGGCGTCGCGGAGTTCGACCACGCCGGGGTAGTTCGAGCGGTAGTCGGTCTCGACGAGGGTACGGTGGCCGATGCCGCCGGTGTGGAACGTACGCATCGTCAGCTGCGTGCCGGGCTCGCCGATCGACTGGGCGCCGATGATGCCCACGGCCAGGCCCTGCTCCACCGCCCGGTTGGTCGACAGGTCGTGACCGTAGCACTTGGCGCACACGCCGCGCGTCGACTCGCAGGTCAAGGGCGAACGGACCATCACGCTGTCGATGCCCAGGGCCTCGATCCGCAGGGCCGCGTCCTCGTCGATGACCTGGTTCTCCTCGACGATCAGCTGGTCGGTGATCGGGTTGCGGATCGTCTCGCGGGCGGTGCGGCCGACGATCTGATCACGCAGCGGCACGTCGATCTCCTCGCCCTTGTAGATCGCCCGCTTGGTGACGCCGAGCTTGGTGCCGCAGTCGTCCTCGGAGATGAAGACGTTCTGGGCCACGTCGGCGAGCTTGCGGGTAAGGTAACCCGAGTCGGCCGTCTTGAGCGCCGTGTCGGCCAGGCCCTTGCGGGCGCCGTGGGTCGAGCTGAAGTACTCGAGCACGGTCAGGCCCTCGCGGGCGTTGGCGCGGATGGGCGTCTCGATGATCTCGCCGCTGGGCTTGGACATGAGTCCGCGCATGCCGGCGAGCTGCTGGATCTGACTGACGTTGCCTCGGGCGCCCGAGTCGCTCATCAGCCACACGGGGTTGAGGTACTTGCGGCCCTCGGTCGAGCCGATCGGCACGGGCATGTCGTTGGCGTCGCGACGGTCGTTCTCGAGCTCGGTCAGCAGTTCCTTGGTGACTTCCTCACGGCAGTGCGTCCAGAGGTCCAGGAGCTGGTTGTAGCGTTCGCGGTGGGTGATGGCGCCGGCGTGGAAGGCCTTCTCGACGCGATCGACCTTCTTCTGCGTGGCGCCGATGATGTCCGCCTTGCGGGCGGGGATGCGCAGGTCCGTCACGCCGAAGGACAGGCCCGCCAGCGTCGAACGCTTGAAGCCCGTCTCCTTGAGTTTGTCGAGCAGGTCGATCGTCGCCGGACGGCCCTTGTAGAGGTAGGTGTCGTCGATGACGCGCGAGCAGCCCTTCTTGCCCAGCGAGCAGTTGTAGTAGGGCATGCCGTCGAGCAGGATGTCGTTGAAGAACAACCGGCCGATGGTCGTCAGCACGCGCAGGTTGGCCGGCAGTTCCTTCACCGCCGCCTTCTGCTGCTCGATGATGCCGCTGTACCGGCCCTTGGGCAGCCGGACGTGGATCGGCTGGTGGATGGAGACCTTCTTGAGGTCGTAGGCCATCAGGGCCTCGACCGGGTCCTTGAAGCTCGGGCACTTGCTCAGGTCGGCGGGCTTCTCGGGCATGGCCGTGATGTAGTACACGCCCAGCACGATGTCCTGCGACGGCGAGATGATCGGGTTGCCGTTCGAGGGGCTGAAGATGTTGTGCGGGCTGAGCATCAGCACGTG
>JADZCW010000002.1 GCA_020851395.1 Phycisphaeraceae bacterium | reverse complement strand
GAGATTCCATGAGCGGAAGACTCGAACAACTCATCAAGCTGCATCAGTTGGACCCCAAGGACCCCTTCTGTCCCTACGGGATCGCCCTGGAACACGCCAAGGCGGGCCAGGCGGATGAGGCGCTGGCATGGCTCGACAAGACCCTCGAGCTCGACGCGAGGTACTGCTACGCCTACTACCAGAAGGGCAAGATCCTGGCTGAGAACGGGCGGGACGGCGAGGCCCGCAAGGTGCTCGATGCGGGACTCAAGGCGGCTCAACAGGCTCGGGATAGTCATGCGGCGTCGGAGATCGAGGGGCTAATGGATTCGCTCAATTGACCTAGGTGTGGCGACGGGCGGCGGCGGCTTGCAGGAGCTCGACGGCCCGGCCGTGATCCACACCCGTCAGGCGCAACGTCTTGGCGGGCTGCGCGTGGCCCGTCTCAACGGTGATCTGTCTGGCGGGCACGCCCAGCAGGTCGGCTATCAACTCACAGACAGCCTTATTGGCCTTGCCCCCTTCCGGGGGGGCGGCGACCTGGACTTTCAGGCGGTCGCCCAGTAGGCCGGCGATGCGGCTACGGCTGGCGCCCGGGACAACCTTGATGCGCAGCAGAGGGCCGGCGGGGTGGGCGGTCACGGGCGGCCAGGGAGTCGAGGCGCTCATGGGTCGCTCGTCGGTGAGGGCGGCTGTTTTTTGGAGCGGCGAGGTTGGCTGTTCTCGCCCAGAACGCTCTTGCGGCGAAGCAGGTGGTGGTAGTGCTGGGCGAAGCGGTGAGCCTCGTCGCGGATGGCCTGGCAGAGACGCAGGCCGGGGTTCGTGCGAGGCAAACGGATGGGCTCGCTACGGGCCTGGTGGTAGATCAATTCCTCTTTCTTGGCCAGCGAGACGACAAGTGGCGGCTTGACGCTGAGCGTGGCGAAGACCTCCATCGCGGCGTGGAGCTGGCCCAGGCCGCCATCAATGATGATCAGGTCAGGGTAAAGCTCCTGGCCCTCGCCGGCGTCGCGGTAGCGGCGGCTGATGACCTCGCGGATGGCGGCGTAGTCGTCTCCCCCGGAAGCGTATCCCCCGCCCCCGGAAGCGCCGCCATCAGACCCCGTCACGGTAATGCGGTAGCGGCGGTAGGCGTTCTTGAAGGGCCGGCCGTCGATGAAGCAGACTTTCGATCCCACCGTCTCGCCGCCCTGGAGGTGGGCGATGTCGATGCACTCGATGCAGCGGATCTCGGTCGTGGCGTCCAGGGCCTTGCGCAGGGCCTCGGCCCCCTTCCGCAGAGCGGTCAGATCGAGGATGGGCAACTCGGTCTCGGGCTGGAGGAGCTGGCGGCGGTTGCCGCGCTGGTCGAGGGATTCGAGGGCGCGGACCTGGTCGCGGAGCGTGGCGGCCTTCTCGAACTGGAGCGATTTCGAGGCTTCCTCCATCTCCTGACGCATCTCGCGCAGCATGACCGATCGCTTGGACTCGAGCAATCGGATGAATCGGTCGATGTCAGCCCGGTACTGTTCTTGCGAGATCTTGTCGGCGCAGGGGGCGGTGCATCGCTTGATGGCGTGCAGCAGGCATGGCCGAAAACGCCGGCGCTGCGGGTCGTCACTGCGGATCTCCAGCTCGCAGGTGCGGAACTGAAAGACCTGCTGGAGCACCTGGATCGAGCGGTGCAGGGCGTAGACGCTGGTGAAGGGGCCGAAGACCTTGGCCCCGCGAAACTCGGGGGCGGAGGGCTGGCGGGTGATGAAGACGCCCGGGAAATCGTCGCGGGTGGTGATGACGAGGTACGGGAAGGTTTTGTCGTCCGTCAGGCGGACATTGAATCGCGGGTGGATGTCCTTGATCAGGCGATTCTCGATGAGCAAGGCTTCCCACTCACCCTCGCACTCGATTGTGTCGAAGTCGTCGACGAGGTCGAGCATCCGCTGCTTCTTGGGGCCCAGGTCGGCCGAGGGGACGAAGTAGCTGCTGACGCGGTCGGGCAGTCGGATCGCCTTGCCGACGTAGACGACCACGCCGGCGGGGTCCTTCATGAGGTAGACGCCGGGGCAGACGGGCAGCGCGTGGGCTTTTTGCAGCAGGACGTCGAGCTTTTCGCGGCGGATCGTCACGTGGGAATTATAGATTGACTGGTGCAACGTGGATCGGGGTTGGTTGAGATATCATGGTGTCCTTGCGTCATCGGACGGCGGCAGCCAAGGTTTCCATTCCCCGAGGTCCAGCGATGTCCCAAGTCAAGAAGAGCGTCAAACGAGCCAAGTCCCGCAAACAGGTCCTCCTGGTCGCCAGCGGCGACCTGCGTCTTTCAGCCAATCAGACCTGCTGGCCGGCGCAGGAGGCGATGGAGAAGAAGCTCGCGGCCGTGGTGGCCGAGTTGGGATATGAGCTCGTCCGGGCTCACCCTTACGATCCGGTTGAGAAGCACGGCTTCATCGGCTCGCAGCGCCAGGGGATGGAGATCTTCAAGGCCATCGACCCCCAGGCCCCGCTGGTCGTGGCCGAGGCGGTCTGGCAGTACTCGCACCACGTGCTCTCGGGGCTGTGCTCGCATCGCGGGCCGATCCTGACCTGCGCGAACTGGTCGGGGCAGTGGCCGGGGCTGGTCGGCATGCTCAACCTCAACGGCTCGCTGACCAAGGCGGGTGTGAAGTACTCAACGCTCTGGAGCGGGGACTTCCAGGCCGACGCATATTTCAAGGCCAAGCTGGCCCAGTGGCTCAAGACGGGGGCCTGCACGCACAAGATGGACCACGTTCGGCCGCTGGCGAAGGTGAAGATGCCGGTGGCCCCGCGGAAGGTTGGGGAGCAGCTCGCGGCAGAGCTTGAGCGCGACAAGGCCATCATGGGCGTGTTCGACGAGGGGTGCATGGGGATGTTCAACGCCATCATCCCCGATCACCTGCTGCACCCGACCGGGGTGTTCAAGGAGCGGCTCAGCCAATCCGCCCTCTACTACG
>JADZCW010000001.1 GCA_020851395.1 Phycisphaeraceae bacterium | reverse complement strand
TCGACCCCAACCAGTCCGGCGTCATCAACGTCCAGGACATCAACACCTTCGTCGCCCTGCTCGCAGGCAGCGGCGTCGACTCCGCCCAGCTCGCCGCCATCCCCGAACCCGCAAGCCTTTCGCTCCTGGCCCTCGGCGGCCTGGCACTGATCCGCCGTCGCTGATCTTAGGGCGATGCGGCACACTCACTCCATGCGAGCCTGCGTCCCCGGACGTGGGCTTTTTCTTACTCTCCGCGCGGCGAGTAAACTCGTGTCCGATCGAGAGCCCACGGTCGAAATGGGCCGAACTTCAACGTCTCCGAGACGACATCAGGCACCCTGGATGGGGGTCGAGCTGTCCGGTGCTCACCAGATGCCCCGAAGTAACGTCGCTCTCACAACCATGACCACGGACGGTGGATCGCCATAGCCGCGACCCTGGAGGATGACCATGCGTGAAGTGCAGTGGGAGCGGATGTTCCCGGATGAACTCGAGACGGCCATGGCGGCGTGCCCGGTGGTGTGGGCGCCCCAGGGCTTGTGCGAACCGCACGGCCCACAAAATACCCTGGGGCTCGATGCGCTCAAGGCACAAGCGATCTGCGTCGCGGCCGCACGGGAGCACGGGGGGATCGTCGCGCCGGTGGACTACTGGCACGTCCATGAGACCGGCGTGTTCGCCCCGTGGGCGAGGAACGCGATCGGCGAGATGCGGACGTGGATGACGGCCGTGCCGGCCTGGATCCACTTCAAAAATGTGTGCTATCAGTGGCGGGCCTTCGACGCCCTGGGCTTTCACGCGGCGATCAACGTGACCGGGCACTATGGCGCGAACTGGACCGATCTCAAGACGCTCACCGGCCTGCTGCAGCCTCACCTGTCGATGCGGTTGTACGGCCTGCCCGACTGGGAGGCCAACATCAACGGCTTCGACGGCCAGGGCAACAACAAGGGCGACCACGCGGGCAAGGTCGAGACAAGCCTGTTGTGGGCCCTGCGGCCCGAATGCGTGGACGTGTCACGCATCCCGCCCGCGGAAGTTCAGAAGAGCCTGCGGGAGGAGCACCGGCACTTCGCGATGGGCGCCGACGCGCCGCTGGCCGACCGGCGCGTGGGCGAGCGGATGGTGCGCGATGAGGTGGCGTACCTGGGCCGAAGGGCCAAGGAGCTGCTGGCGGCATACGACAAGGACGCCCCCAAGGAGCACAAGCCGGTGTCGTTCGTGGAGCTCGAGCGGATCTGGCAGGAGGTGATCAAACCCAACTTCGTGAATTTCCGCTGCATGCAGAACGTCGAGCCGCAGCAACTCCCCCCGGCCGACTCGCGGTGGAGCTTCAACTGCCATATCCCGGACGGGATAGGCTGACCGAACCAAGCCACCCCTTATTCGATGCCGAAAACCCGCGGCGGGTTGGCGGACATGTCGATGCGGGCCAGACTCAGGCCGCCATGGCAGCAGTGGGACATGTACCAGCGTCCGTCCCACTCGAAGACCTCCGAGGCGTGGGTGCTGACCAGCCTGGCCGGCTTGCTGAACTCAAAGGGCGTGTCGGCGACGGCATGCCACGTGGAAAGATCCTGGGTGTAGAACAGGTGCCAGCGGCCGCCTTGGAACACGACATCGGGCGACTCACACATGATCGGCTCGCGCTCGAACAGCCCCATTTCCAACACCGGGCCGCGGTCCTCCCAGTGAAGCAGGTCGTGGGAGACCGCGTGGCCGATGGCGCACACGCGAGGCTTGTGGGTCAAGGCGACGTAGTAGAGAACGAACTGGTCCCCCAGCCGGATCACGTGCGGGTCACGGCAGCAGCCCGGGCGGAACTGATTCGAGTCGGCGTCCTCCCACGGCGACCACCAAGGGGCGGGGTGGAAGACCGGGTTGTCGGGACATGGCGTCCAGTTGAACAGGTCCGGGCTGGTGGCGACGCCGATGTGCTGGCGTTGGTGCCGGCGGCCCTCGGGCCAGTCGTACCGGCTGTAGAACAGGTAGTAGGTTCCCGCGAACTCGATGCAGTAGGGCGCGTTGGCCCCCGGGTGCCACTCCCAGGAGGGCTTGGGGGCTTTGGGCAGGATGTCCGGCTGTCGCTGCCACGTGATGAGGTCCTTGCTCGTGGCGTGGCCGATCACGTTGTCGAGCGGGCCCTTGGCGTCAAGCCATATGTGAAATAGGTGCCAGGTGTCGCCGGCCCGGATGAAGCTGTGATCGTTGATGTTCGGCCCCGGGGTGTAAACGTCTCGAAATGGCGGTGTGGCGGTAATCGCCATGGGCATGCATGCCTTTCATGAAGAGAATACGTGTCAGCTCGCCTTCCAGGTCTTGCCCGCGCGCGCGATGCGGCGACTTGGATCGACTTCGACGGTCTTGCCCTCGAGAATCACTCGATGAATCTCAAGGTCTCCCTGCACCGGTCGGATGGCGAGCGTCCGCCCGTCATAGTTGAATGTCCCCCAGGCGGACCCCGTCGTGAAAATGCACCGCAGCGCCTTGCTCCCCGCGGGCAGGCGCGGGGCAAGGTGAATCGTCTTCTCCACCGCGTCGTAGCGGAATCCCGACATCGCCAGCAGCATGCCCCAGCTCGCCAGGGCCCGGGCGTAGTGGTGCCCGCACTCCAGTTCGTCGTAGGGGTTCCTCCGCCGTCCATCGTAGCGATGCCTAATCGCCTCCGCGATCGTCAGCCCTTCCTCCACGAACCCTTCGTAGATCAGGTGGCTGGCCACCTGGTACTCGATCCCCGTCCACACCTCGTCGCTGTAGGGGAACGGATACTTCGGCCGCCCCCCGCGCGGCCAACTGCACAGCAGCAAACCTGACTCATCCGCCAGCGCGTAGATCCGCTGCGGGTTGCAGTGATCACCGAGCGGCCCGCGGAAATTGTGCCTGAACACCGCGGCGAGCGAGGACTTGATGATGTCCTCATCGAGCACATGTCCCAATCCCGCCACGTGCGCAGCCAGCTGCCCGAACACCTGATCGCTCAGGCAGCCGACGCCGTGCTGGTACTTGGGCGCGTCGGGCCTGAGACAGTCGAATGTCTGCACCAGGTATTGGCCATTGAAGAGTTCCCGCTGGGTCTTCTCCCGCCCCGCGCGATGCAGGCGTTCGTATTCGGCTGCGGATGCGGCGTCCCCCAGATGCCGGGCCATCTTCACCCCGGCCGCCAGCGCCGCCAGATAGAAGCACTGCGCCAACGGGTTCGGTCCCTGGAAGTTGATGTCGTAGGTGTTGTGCTGATCACCCTCGACCACACCGTCCCGGTCGCGGTCCCATTGATGCCACGCGAACTCGAGCGCTCGCTTGGCGTGCGGCCACATGAACCGCAGGTACTCCTCGTCGCCGCTGAATCGCCAGTCACGGTAGAGCTGCACGATCCCGCCGAGCTGGCCGTCGCTCGCCGCGTGCTTGCCGTTGGCCGGCGTGCCCAGCGGCAGCGGCAGGCGAAAGACCACCGCCCCCTTCTGCCCCTGCTCGCCGCTGTCAAAGGATCGCTCGTACTCGGCCCGACGCATCGTGCGATGCAGCGAGGGGAACAGGAAGGCCTGCGTCAGCGCGTAGTTCCAGACGTGCGTGCAGGAGCCTTCGCAGCACCCCGCCCCGTTGCCGCATCCCTCCCAGCCGTAGAACGTGCCGTCCTGGAGCTGCAGGCAGGTGGGGCTGCGCAGGATCGAAGCGGTGTTGGCGGCCGACTCGATGACCGCCGCCGGCAGGGTGGAGCCGAACAGGGCCTTCTCAAACGCCCGCGTGCGGCCCAAAAGATCCTTACGCCGCGCAAAGAAATCCTCGGCCGCGTCCCAGGCTGTGGGGTAGCGCTTCGCGTAGGCGTTCGTCCAGCGGGGTTTCTCGTTGTCGGGCTGGTCACCCTCACCCCAGTATTTGAGGAACGTCGGGAAGCACCAACTAATAAGGATGGGCAGCTCCACCCGCTCCTCCGGCTCGAGCGTCGCGCACAGGCCGAGGCTCCCGGGGTGACGCCAGCCTCGATCGGTGTAACGGGGGGCCTCGTCAAAACGTCCCTCGCGACTGAACATGTCCAAGAAGTGATGCAGGTTGTCGAACCACGCGCCACCCCGCAGCCAGTTCGGCATGGCCGTCACGTCCGGCCAATCGGTGGTCAGCGCGACGGTGCCGTGACGATGGTCGCCGGCCGGGAAACGCTCGTTGGTGAAATCGATCCCGCGACAGTTCACGCCCTGGCGGAAGTCGTTGAATGACTTGTCCGGGTCCTCTTTCGTCGGCGGGATGGTCATGCAGACAGGATTGTTGAGCGTGAATGCCAGCGTCGCGCGGACCTTTGCGCTGGTCTGGTTCTTGAGCCGGTAGGTCAGGCAAGCCACCGGCATGGCCGAAGCCTCGGCGTCCAGCGGGATGAAGGGGCTAAAGGCCTCCAGCGACACGTCCAGCGGGCAGGCCTCATGCTTGAAGCGGATCTCGGCGAACGGGAACTTCCCGGTGAACACCGCCTCACTGAAGCGCGGCAGACCGTCGCCCTGGGCGCGATCCATCCCGAAGCCGTCGCCCTTGAAATCCATGCGGGGCGGGCCGCCGACGAACCCTCGCACGGGCGGCCCCTGCACCACGCGCGTCTGGCTCGCCTGGCCCTCCTGTTGACACCACAGGATGGGAAAGGCGAGCTCCAGGAACGAGCCCTTGTTCGGCCGATTGAAGATCTCCCAGTCGCGCAACGACCCCCGTCCCTCCAGACTCACGCAGCCAGTCCCGATGCCGCCGAGTGGAAACGCCAGCTCGCGCAGTTGGTCGCCTCGATAGACGTAGGGACTTGGCAAATGCAACACTCCTGCTCGGCAGGCCGGAGAACGGCGCTGTAACGTCCATTATGCCATCCTGCCGACGAGATCTCCGAGGCGTCGTGCAAATCCGACCGTTTGGTTTTCTGCCGCATTGAGAACCGCCCGCAAGCCCGACAACCAGGTGGATGATGATCTACCATGATCGGCGAGCGAAAGGACACCCCATGCCACGCTTGCCGCAGCTAGGCGCCAACGTCATGTTCACCGAGGCGCCCCATCTGACGGACCATTTCCTCAAGACGCTCCGCGATCACCACATGCCCGTGGCGCGATTCTTCATCGACACCGATTTCCCGCTCCACGACAAGGTCTTTGACGCCGCGGCCCGTCACGGCGTCGCCCTCTGCCCCACCCTGCCCGCGCCCAAGGACCCCATGACCGAGGCACAGCTCCACAAGCTCGATGAAACGATCGGCGAGATTGTCACCCGGTACAAGGACCACCCGGCCCTCGACACCTGGATCCTGCTCAACGAGCCCAAACAGAACGTCATGCGCAGCGAGCTGTCGCAGCGCAAGCTCAAGGAGTGGCTCGTGGCGCGATATGGCTCACCCGAGGCGGCCCTGGACGCCTGGTCTCCCGCTAGCCGACGATGGACGGACCTGGACCAGGTCGTGGCCCGCGACGCCATCTGGCGGATCTCGATCCCTTACTTCGAGCTGCACGTGCGTCAGATCGACGTCCTGCGCTTCATGCTCGATTACCACACCTGGTACATGGCATTCCTGGCCGACTGCGTGCGACGCCGCGACTCCGCTCACCCCACGCACGCCAATCCCGATCAGCTCGCCGTCAACCTCGTGACGCACGCCTACGACCTGCCCGCCTGGCGCGACTCCATGGACTCGCTGGGGGTCACACTCCATCCCGCCTGGACCTACGGGCGATTCGGCAAGCGGGATCGCTACGCCATGGCGTTCTCATACCAGTGTGAGGTAGTGCGCGGCGCAGCCGAGCCCCACCCCTTCTGGATCACGGAACTGCAGTCCGGAACCAACATCTACGACGCGCTCGACCCCCTGTGCCCGTCGAGCGCCGACATGGCCCAGTGGACATGGCTGACGATCGCCGGCGGCGCTCAGCGCTCGATCTACTGGTGTCTGAACACGCGCGTCGCGGGATGGGAAGCCGGCGGGTGGGGCCTGCTGGACTACCAGCATCAGCCCAGCGACCGCCTCGAGACGGCCGGCCAGATCGCATCGATCATCGAAAAAGAAGCGGACTTTTTCGACGGCGCCACGCCCATCGAGACGCCGATCACGATCCTGCTGGGGCTGGAGGCCATGGCCGTTGAGTGCTTCTACGGCCAGCAGGACCTGCCCGGCCGCTCGCGCGACGCTCACACGGACTCGGCCCGCGGCTTCTACGAAGTGCTCTGCGAGCTGGGCATCCCCGCCCGCGTCAAGCACCTGCACGACTTCGATTTCGACCGAGCCTACGAGACGAGGCAACTGCTGATCCTGCCGAACCTCCTGGCGATGTCCCAGACGCAGGCCGCGGCGCTCACCGCCTTCGTCAAGAAGGGCCACACCGTCCTGGCCACCGGCCAGACGGGCATGTACGGCGAGCGAGCTGAGCTCTGGCCGACCTGGGAGAACTATCCACTCCTGGAATTGCTCGGCGGCACGATAAGGGACATGCGCTTCGTCGGCGAGGAATTTCCGTTGAGCCTCGACGACCCGGCCCTGACGCTGCCCGCCCACCTGCTCCAGGGTGAGATCCGGCCGATCGGCGGCACGGTCATCGGCCGCGACGGCGCACGCGTCACGGCGATGCGCAACCGTTGCGGCCACGGGGAGGCGATCTGGATACCCTCGCTGATCGGATTGGGGGCATGGCTTGGCGACAACCAGCCCTTGGTGCAGCTGATGCAGGCAGTCGCCGGCCCGTTGACTACCCACATGCCATTCCGGTTTGCCGCGCACACCCAAGGCTGCCTGATGCGCGTGATGTCCAATGGGTCCCGGTGCCTGACGGTCGTGACGAACGGCTCCACCGAGCGGCGGTCCACGTCTATCCTGCACAACCATGCGGCGCCGCCTAGGTTGATCTGGTGCGGGGGTGACTCGGCGGTTACCGGTCGTGGCGACGTCAGTCTCGACCCGCGCCAGACGGTCGTGATGCTGTGGCCGTAGACGAGAACCATCTCACGCGGCCGGTGCAACGCCGCCATGACCATGATCGATCGGAAGATCGACGCGACCTCATCGCAGGGTCAGCGTGGCCCCCAATAGCTATCGAACGACTTTTCGATGCCACGGCAAGACAGTTGCTCGGTCGTCGGGCGGACGATCATGCTGACCCGCCGCCTGCTATTCCGCGTACACCGTGACCGCATCAGGGCCAAGGGCCCGCGATTGACCGTGTGCGACAGGAATACCTTGAGGTGATTGGAGAAATCCGCCAGGACATCGTGCGGACGCTTGAGCTTCTTCTGGACGTTATCGCCCATCTTCCCCACGGTCTGACCCGGCGAGGCATTGATAGGATGGCAACAACGCCCGGAGATGCCCAGAAGGTCGGGGTAGGCCTCCATCGGCGAAGCCAGCAGGACATTGTAGCCGAGCGTGTAGAGAACCATGTCCGCCTGGATCTCGATGATGTACCTGCCGCGTGAGAGCACGAATCCCTGGTTATCGCACGACGTCTCGAAGATTCCCGTCGGGTTTGAGAACACATGAAGATGATAGAGATTGGAGGGACGTTCGAGCGCGTGAACCCAACGTTCAACCGCAGCCGGGGTGCCGTCCGTGCAGCCGTCGAGGATCACCAGAAGCTCAAAGGTCCCCAGCGTCATCTGCATGATGCTCGTGAGCACAGCCGCGATGACACGCTCCTGGTTGTGCACGGGCAGGACCAGACTAAAGCACGGCGGCGCCTCGACATACGTCTTGACATACACGTCCGTGGGATCGGCATCCCACTGTCGCGGCGGCTGGTGCAGCAGCAAGTGTCTGTACGAGTCGTGTGTTGGCGCACGCATGGATGCACGTTCCTGAGTGTCGGCGCAGATCATGCGGGTCTCGATGGCGTGCGTTGCGCAGGACCGCGCCTGTGCTACGGGGCGGCTCCGACGCGTGTGCCCACTGCCTCATCGTCCGACATGATGGCCGTCGCCTGCGATTCCACGAATCCGCTCTCGGGTTGGATTGCCTCGGCGCTCTGATACAGTCGGGCAAGGCGGGCAAACTCGCCCCCGCGTGCGATCAGGCCCGTATAGTCCCCGCTCTCGACAATCCGTCCTTGCGACATCACCACGATGCGGTCCGCAATGCCCGGGCGCAACGCCCGGTGCGAGATCAGGATGCACATACTCGCCAACGACATGCGATTGATCTCGCGCAGCAGCGCCGCCTCGGCCTCCACGTCAAGGCTGGCCGTAGGCTCGTCGAGCACGCAGACAGGCGCCTGCTTCATGAAGGATCTTGCGATGCACACGCGCTGCCACTGGCCATACGACAACTCTTGTCCGTCCTTGAACATCCGGTTCAGCACGGTGTCAAAGCCGGCCGGCAGGCGTTCGATCATCTCCTGGGCGCCCGCCCGGCGGGCCGCCTCGCGCACCCGCGCCTGATCCTGCATGTTCCTGACATCGCCGCAGCCGATGTTCTCCTGCGCGGTAAAGGGAAGGCACAGGAAGTCCTGGAACACCACGCCGATCCGTCGGCGCAACGAGGTCAGGTCGAACTCCCGCAGGTCCACCCCGTCGAGCAAGATGCGCCCTTCGGTGGGGTCGTAGAGCCGGATCAAGAGCTTGGTCAACGTCGTCTTGCCCGCGCCATTGGGGCCCACCAGCAGCGTGCTCTGACCGTGACGGAAGGTCAGGTCCACCCCGCGCAGCGCCCAGGCGGCGCTGTTGGGGTATCGGAAGCCGACATTCTCGAACCGGATCTCATGGATCGCCTCTGGCGTGGATCTACCGCCCCGGTGCAGCGTCTGCACGGGCCGAAGCTTGTGGAACGCCACCAGGTCCAGCAGGAACAGCGAGCCCTCGTAGATGCCCGTGACCGAGCGCATCGCCCCCTGCCACGCGCCCAGGCCGCCGCCAAAGGCCGTCACGTACATCATCACCCCGCCGACGGTCAGCGCCAGCCCGCGACTGAAATTCAGATACACGACGTAGGCCGTCACGCCTACGGTGCTGATGGTGACCAATACCGACGAGAGCGTCTCGGCCGCGGTGCGATTGCGGTGCAGCCGCACGTCCTGCTGAACGAATGACTCAGCCGATCCGAGCCATCGCCCGAACAGATAATCCGACAGGCCGAAGCTGATGATCTGCGGGAGGATCTTGCGATCGATCTGCATGCCCCCGAGGATCTCGATCATGCGTCGCGTGTCCGTCCGTCCGTACTCGAGCGTGTAGGTCTTGGCCCCGTAGATCATCTGCACCACGAGCATGGGCAGACAGATGACGACCATCGCCGCCAGGAGGGGCACGTCGAGCGTCAGCAGAATGGCCGCCATCGACGCGAAATTGATCGCGGCGGTGACGATCCCCGTGGTCCGGGACAGAAGCTCCAGCGGGCGCGAAGCGCACTCGCGCTGCGCCCGGGTCATCATGTCATGGAACCTGGCCTCCTCGAAGAAACTGTACTCGAGCCCGGCGGCCCGCCGCAGAGTGCTCGACCGCTCCGGTGCGACGCTTCGCGTCGACGGCTCGCCCCTCACCCTGATGCACATGGGCGACCTGCGGGGACGGACTGACCGCATGACCGACCCTGTCCTGCGGGAAATGACGCAGGCGTATGAGCAGATGTTGCAGGCTCACGGCGATCGTGAGGCGAACGGCTACGCCTACGGATTCGACCGGCTCAAGGACGGTACGATCATCCCGCGCGCGGTGCGCGACGCCTACAACCTCATGTGCCGGGCTGGCTGGCGGCCCGCCCAGTCTCCCTGGGACACCGCCGTCTGGTCGCCGGCGACCCTGGCCGACCGGCGATCCCCCCCGGCCGTCCTCGTGAATTAGCCCCCGCCTCCCGTCCCGGACACGTCCCGGCCCTTGGATCTTCCCGGAGCGTCACGGTCGCTGAGCTGGCGGATCACCAAAACGGTCTTACGGATCAGATCAATGGTCGGGCCGACGACCTTAGGTTTGCGGTGCACCACGCGCCGCGCCGCCTCGCGCACGGCCTCGGCGCTCTCCGCCGCCTCGACGGTCAAACGCCCGAGCTTCCGGGCCACCGCGATACGGGCCCGCAGGTCGTACAGGGCCTCGGGCTTATAACCCGTCCACCTCGGCTGGCCCAGCACCTCCCGGCACTGCGGGTTGGAGATCTCCGCCTCGAACTCGCCCTCGAGCACGCTCCGGCACATCACCATGCACTCGGCGTCGAAGCCCATCAGATAGCACTGGCTAACGCGCCGCAGGAACGCCGCTGCCCGCCAGCTGGGACTGAGCGTCTCGGTCAGCGTCAGCATCTCCCACAGCCGCTGATTCGCCTCGGGGATCAGCCGACCGACGTGATGCCCCAGCCAGATCGTCATCTCCTCGTCCAGCAGCCGGAACAACAGACGCTTGTAGGCCGGCGTAAATCTCCGCCTCGCCCGGGCGAGCAGCTCGCGCAGCCTCGGCACCGACTCGCGGGACGCCAGGTCTTCCGCACCCTCGAGCATCGCCTCGGCCGCGCACTGCACCAGCCGCCAGGTCTCCTGCGCCTCGGGCCCGACCCGCTCCGTGAACCGGTCGTGGTACTGCTGGCGGTCGCGTTGATACGCCTCGACCACCTGGCGGATCTGCACAGGTAGCGGACGGCGATAGGCGGGCCCCGGCTCGATGTCCGATGTTCTTTTGTTGACCAACTCGACCTCCTGGGTCTTCACGACGGCGATGCATTGTCCCGCAGGCAGGGCAGCGGCATCTACCCCGACGGCCACAGCATACCGCCTTGGTCTCCCGCCGACCCCCAGGCAAGGCGCGGAAATCATGCGAGTCTGGGACCGCTGAAAGCCAACAGAGCGGGGGCGGGCCAGATCCCCCAATCCAGCCCGCCCCCGCGACCAACATGCCTTATTGTTCTGAGGCCTACTTGGGCAGGTAGCTGAACTTCTGTCCACCGACGGAGGCCTCGTACATCAGACCCGCCTCATCCATGGTCAGAGCGGCCACGCCCTCGACGTACTTGGCGTTGGCCCCGACGCCTGACCTGATCGCCACGGCCGTGGCCTGGGCGTCGAAGTGGAATCGGCCCTGCTTGAACGCGTCGATGGCGTCCTTGGTCTCGAAGCAGATGATCTCGGTGTAGGCCTGCCCTCCGAGCTGGAAGCCGATCGTCGCCTGGCTCAGGTCGCAGTATCCGATGACCTCGCCGCGTTCATAGAGCACGCCCTTGCCGTAGGCCCCGCCTATCCCCGCGGCTCCCTTGCCCACCGAGGGGAACACGGCGTAGCCCCGGGCGTCGTCGAACATCTTCGACAGCACGGGATCGACCTGCCTCGCCCTGTTCAGAGCCATGCCGGCCCGGGCCTCGAGGTCTGCCTTGCCCGCCGCGGTGCTTGGCGCGGTCGCGCAGGCGGTCAGCAGGAACAGGCTGGTCAGGCCGATCATCAGTCGGGCAGTTCTCATCGGGTCTCCTTTCATGGTTCGTCCGCTCGGTTCCCCTGTCCCGCGTCACCGTGACGATGCGTCAGCGGCGGGCGGCGCGTGCGAGATTCTAGGCGCCCCCCCATGCCGCGCGCCGACTCCTGGCGGCCTGATCGGACCATGTCACTTGCAGAACAGACGGATCGCCGCCGCGACGCCGTCCTCGTCATTGGTGCCGACCACCATGTCCGCCTCCGCCCGGACGTCGGCCCAGGCGTTGCCCATGGCCACGGACAGCCCCGCCCAGCGCATCATGCCCAGGTCGTTGGGCGCATCGCCGATGACCATCACGCGATCCGGGGCGATGCCGTACCGCTCAGCCACGAACGCCAGCCCCTGTGACTTGTCCGTCCCCGGGGCGACAATCTGGAGCATGTGCTCGTGCGAGTAGGACAGGCCGACCTTGTCCGCCGCCTTGGACTGCAGGATCATCTGGAGCTTGCCCAGCACCTCGGGCCGGCCCAGCACGACCAGCTTGGTCACCGGCCGATTCAGCAGCGGCTCGAGCGACCCGACCGGGTTGGCTCCCGTCTGGCCCAGGCTCGGCTCGCCCCGCACCGCCGTCGCCGCGAAGCCGTCAAAGCTGAACTGGTCGTTCTGCTCAACGCCGATGGCCAGGTAGGGGTCAAGCTTTCGCGCGACGGCGATCACGTCACGGGCCATCGGTCCCGGCAGCGTGCGATGCAGCAGCACCCGCGCCGGCGGGCCGGGATCGAGCACCATGGCCCCGTTGTGCAGGACCATCGGCGTGGTCAGGCCCAGCTTGCGATGAACCGCCAGCGCCCCGCGGGCCGGACGCGCCGTGGCCAGCACCACTTTCACCCCCTTGCGGATCGCGCCGGCCACCGCATCGAGGTTGCCGGTGGAGATCGAGTCATCGCCACGCAGCAGCGTGCCGTCGAGGTCCACGCCGACCATCAGCGGCGGGTCCAACGGCAGCGATCGTCTGGATGCCGATTGCTGATCCCACATCGCCCGCTGATCTTACCCGAGGAGATAGTGAAGATCTGGCAAGAAGGTTCCAGCCTCGCGGCATCGCTTGGTTCGCCCCATCATCGCGTGCCGTGAACTTGGCGCCCGTGTGTCGGACCCCAAAGACCGCGTCGGCGGCGCCCCGGGTTGATCCAACCACATGGCGCCGCCGACGCGGGACTTGTGCGGATTGACTAAGAACGTCCAGGTCTTACTCGAGCGGGCAAGCATCGCCCTTGCGCTGCACCGTCAGATCGTTCGCCGGCTGATACACCACCGTCGACAGGTCCGCATCGGACGCCGTGCCCCGGACGTTGCCCTTGTGCCACCACATCACGTTGTTGTACGCCGAGGCCAGCGACTTCGGCGGCGAACCGAGGCTCAATGCCAGGTCGGGGTAGGACGCGTCGAGCAGGATCGCCTTGGTGCGCTCCGGCACCGTCTCGCCCGTGTCGGGGATCGACACCCGGGCCGCGTGACCGTCGACGAACCCGAACGACAGCGACCCGGTCTTCTGCTGCTCGAGGTCGTCACGTGTCGAGCCGTAGGTGCCCGGCTCGATCGTCAGCACCATCAGGTTGACGGCCGAACGGTCCATGTTCGGCTCGGCCACGTACACGTTACGCGACGGCTCCTCCGCCGCCTCGAGCGAGGCGTTCATGCCGAACGTGTTGATCACGTAGTCCGTCCCCCAGTGGTAGT